>JBGPQQ010000049.1:0-11915 GCA_041489115.1 Vicinamibacteria bacterium
CGAACTTGTAGCCCACGCCATGGATCGTCAGGATGTACCTCGGCTCCGAGCCGCTGTCTCCGATCTTGGCCCGGAGCTTCGCGATGTGGGTGTCCACGGTGCGCGTGGAGGGGTAGCTCTCGTAGCCCCACACGTCCTCGAGGAGGCGGTCCCGCGAGATGGTCTCGCCCTTGCGCTCGATCAGGTAGCGGAGCAGCTCGAACTCCCGCGGGCTGAGCTCGAGCTCCTCGCCGCCCTTCGTGGCCTTGTAGGCCTCGAAGTCGAGCTCCACGTCGGCGAAGGAGTAGCGGGCGAGCCGCTTCGCCTTGCCCTCGGTCCGGCGAAGCACCGCGCGCACCCGCGCCAGCAGCTCCCGGATCGAGAAGGGCTTGGTGACGTAGTCGTCCGCCCCGAGCTCGAGGCCCACCACCTTGTCGATCTCCTGGCCCCGGGCGGTGAGCATGAGGATCGGGCCCTCGTAGCCCTCGCCCCGCAGCGTCTTGCAGACCTCCAGCCCGGACAGCTTCGGCAGCATGACGTCGAGGACGATCAGGTCGGGCTTCAACGCCCGCGCCCGCTCCAGCCCCGACTGCCCGTCGGTGGCGGTCGTGACCTCGTACCCCTCGAACTCGAAGTTGTCCTTGAGCCCGAGGACCATGTCCGGCTCGTCTTCCACGATCAGGATCTTGCTCATGTCCGCTCTTCGATCTCGCGATGCCCCATGGTTCCCCGGCGCGCCGGGCGGGGCTCGCCCGCGGCGGCCTCCCCCCGCACCGGGAACGACAGCGTGAAGGTGCTCCCCTCCCCGGGGGCGCTCGTCACCTCGACATTCCCCCCGTGGGCCTCCGTGATGTGCTGCACCAGGGCGAGCCCGAGCCCGCTGCCCTTCGTCGTGTGGACGACGCTGCTCTCCGCCCGGTAGAACTTCTCGAAGATCCGCTTCTGCTCCGCCTTCGGGATGCCGATGCCGTGGTCGGCCACCGACACCAGCACCCTGTCCCCGGCGCGCCGCGCCGAGACCGCGATCGACTTCTCGTCCGGGCTGTACTTGATCGCGTTGTTCAGCAGGTTGATGAGGGCCTGCGACAGCGCCTCGGGGTCCAGCTCCATCTCGGGCAGGTCCTCGGCGACGTCGACCCGGAGCGCGAAGCCCTGCTGCTCGATCTGGAAGCGGTAGGCGTCCACCACGTCGCGCACGACCGCCGCCAGGTCCGTGCGCACGGGCCGGTACTCCTTCCTCCCCGCCTCGATGCGCGAGAAGTCGAGGATGTTGTTGATGAGCTGGGTGAGGCGGCGGCTCTCCTTGTTGATGATCCGGTGGTACTGCTGCTTCTTCTCCTCGGTCGGCACACGGCCGAGCTCCAGCGTCTCCGCGAAGAGGCGGATGAGGGCGAGCGGCGTCTTGAGCTCGTGGCTGACGTTCGCCACGAAGTCGCTCTTGAGGCGGGAGAGCCTGAGCTCGCGGCGCACGTTCGCCCACACGAGGGCGAGCCCGGCCAGCAGCATCAGGTCGATGAAGCCGATGAGGGCGGTCTTGGTGATGGCCAGCCGCCGCACCTCCTGCTCGATCGAGCGGTCGCGGGGCCGGAGCTGCAGCCGCACGCCCTCGTAGGAGGGCGCGCTCATCACGCGCGCCACCTCGAACGTCTCGGCGCTCCGGCTGCGCGCGTTCTCGTAGAGCAGCTCGCCGGTCGGCTCGGTCACCCGGATCACCCACGCCCCCTCCGGGTTGAGGAAGCGGTTCTCGAAGAACTCGCGCACGAGGCGCCGGTGCGCGTAGTCGCAGGTGAAGCGGAAGCGCACGACCCCCAGCTCCTCGCCGCTCACCGTGGCGAGGGGGACCG
This sequence comes from Vicinamibacteria bacterium, assembly GCA_041489115.1. Lineage (GTDB taxonomy): Bacteria > Acidobacteriota > Vicinamibacteria > Fen-336 > Fen-336 > DATBSL01. The sequence goes on from JBGPQQ010000049.1 coordinate 1,824, forward strand.
AGTCCTCCTCCTCGCGCGCCGGGCGGGCGGCCACGCCGGTCAGCGCGTCCCGGAGCGCCCGGAGCTCCGAGCTCCCCGCCTCCGCGCCCCCCGGAGCGATGCGCGTCTTCGACCACGCCTCGAGCCGGAACGAGTCGAACCGAACGTCGGCCATCCCCGCCTCGGCGAGGGCCGCCCGGACCTCCGTCGGTCTTCCCTCGAGCAGGCGCTCCGGCCCCACCGCGCGCGCCGCCTCGAGCGCCTTCCTGCGCGTCGACTGCTCGAGGTCCTGCTCGGCGTAGTAGAGGAGCTGCTCCGCCTGCTTCAGCAGGCTGATCTTGAGGTTCTCGGCGTGCTTGGGGACGGCGTTGAAGGAGAGCACGCTGAGCGCGATCGACGGCAGCAGCACGGCCCCGACGAAGATGGACACGATGCGGCCGCGCGAGTCGGAGACCGCGGCGAGCCGCTTCTGGATGTCCGTCATGGCCAAGCTGACTCTACCACCCCCCCTGCGCCAAGTGACCGTCGGTCCCGGGCTTACGGTTAAACGATGTGACGGGATACCATGGCCCCATGGCGAAGGCGGAGCCCGGCGAGCGCGTGCTCGCGACCAACCGGAAGGCCTTCTTCCACTACGAGGTCCTCGAGCGGGCCGAGGCGGGGCTCGCCCTCGTGGGCACCGAGGTGAAGTCGATCCGGGACGGCGGGCTCAACTTCAGCGACTCCTACGTGGACTTCCGCGGGGGCGAGCTCATCCTCGTCGCCTGCCGGATCGCCCCCTACAGCCACGGCAACCTGATGAACCACGTCCCGGACCGCGACCGCAAGCTCCTGCTCCACAAGCGCGAGATCCTGAAGCTCGGCGGCAAGGTCACCGAGCGGGGGCTCACCCTCGTGCCGCTGCGCGCCTACATGAAGAACGGGCGCGTGAAGATGGAGATCGGCCTCGCCCGGGGCAAGCACGCCCACGACAAGCGCGAGTCCATCAAGAAGAAAGACCAGGAACGCGAGGCAAGGCAGGCCCTCCGCCGACGGGACTGAGGCACGACGGGGGGTCTGGGGGGGCGAGAAGCCCCCCCAGTTCAGAGGAAGCTGAGAACAGGCGAAGCCGTTTCGGTAGGCCAGTCCCCGGAGGTTGGATGACTGGTGTTCGTTGTTACGCCCGGTCCCCGAGATGGTGGCCGGGAACAGGCGAAGCCGTATCCCTTCACTAGTCCCCGAGATGGTGGATGACCGGTGGTCGTTGTCCCGGCTTGGCCAGTCCCCGGAATGCTGGATGACGAAGCTCTGCCCTCCCGGAGGCTCAGCTATCCCTCGGGCGCCGGCCAGGAACCGCCCTCGGGATTGAGTCAGTACAGCAGCAATCCCCCGTCGATTCCGACCACGGCCCCGTTGATGAAGGACGCCAGGTCGGACGCGAGGAAGAGGTAGACCGCGGCGACCTCGTCCGGCGTCCCGAGGCGGCGCGCGGGGATGCGGGCGAGCGTCGCCTCCAGCTCGTCGGCCGGCACCGTGCGTACCGTCTCCGAGTCGATGAGGCCGGGCGCCACGACGTTCGCCGTGATCCCCTTCGGCCCCAGCTCGCGTGCCCACGTCCGTGTCATCCCGACGATTCCCGCCTTGGCCGCGGCGTAGGCGGTGAGCCCCTGGGCGCCGAGGCGCGTCGAGCCCGAGGCCGCCGAGAGGAGGCGTCCCCGCCCCTGGCGGATCATGTGCGGTGCCGCCGTCCGCGCGCACACCATGGCCCCCCGCAGGTTGACGTCGAGCGTCTCCTGGAAGTCCTCGTCCGTCAGCTCCTCGAGCGGAGACTCCTTGAGGACCCCCGCGTTGTTCACGAGCACGTCGAGCCGCCCCCACTCCTCCACCACGCGGTCGAAGGTCCGCTCGACGGCGAACGCGTCCGTGATGTCGTTCGTGAAGGGCAACGCCTCCCCGCCCTCGAGGCCGATCCGCTCGGCGGTGTGGGTCACCCCGGCCGCGTCGCGGTCCAGGAGGGCCACCTGCGCCCCGGCGCGGGCCAGCATCCGCGCGGTCGCCGCGCCGATGCCGCGGCCGGCGCCGGTGACCACGGCCACGCGGCCTTCGAGCGACAGGACGTTCGGGATGGCGGGCATCGGCCCCAAACCCTAGTACACTCGTCCAACCCTCGCAAGGAGGCGACATGCCCGTCCTCGCCCTTCTGGCTCTCCTGACCCTGCCTGCCGCCCAGGCCGCCGGCCCCGGGGCCGAGGCCGCGGCCCTCAAGAAGTCCTGCGACAAGGGCGCGGCCGCGGACTGCCTGCGGCTCGCCGGCCTCCACGCGCGCGGCGAGGGCGTCCCCCGCGACGCCGAGAAGGCCGCCGGCTTCCTGAAGAAAGCCTGCGACCTGAACTTGCCCGCGGCCTGCCTCGACCTCGCCGCCGCCTCGCGCCGGGGCGAGGGGACGAAGAAGGACCCGGCCCGCGCAGCCGGGCTCTACCAGAAGGCGTGCGACGGGGGCGTCACCGCCGGCTGCGCCGATCTCGCCGCCATGCTGTCCTCGGGGAGCGAGATCGAGAAGCACCTCGGCCGCGCGGCCGAGCTCCACGGGCGCGCCTGCGACGGCGGGATCGCCGCGTCCTGCGGCCTGCTCGCCGCCATGTACGCGGACGGCTCGCCCATGCCGCGGGACGACGCGAAGGCCGCCTCTCTCTTCGACCGCGGCTGCACCGGCGGCGACGCCTCGAGCTGCGGGCGCCTCGCGGCGATGGTGCGGGACGGCCAGGGCGTCGCGCGCGACCCCGCCCGCGCCGTCTCGCTCGCCCGGAAGAGCTGCGAGGCCGGGATGGCCGCGGCCTGCGTCGGCTTGGCGACCGCGCTCCGGAAGGGCGACGGCGTCGCCGCCGACCCCGCCCAATCGCTCGCGCTCTTCACGAAGGGCTGCGAGGGTGGCGAGCCGCGCGGCTGCCTGGGCCTCGGCGAGCTCACCCGCGACGGCGCCGCGGGCGCCCCCCGCGACCCCGCCCGCGCGGCGGCGCTCTTCCGGCGTGCCTGCGACGGGCGCGTCGGAGCCGGCTGCTACGAGCTGGGCCAGCTCACGGGCCGGGGCCGCGGCGTGCCCGCCGACCTCGCCCAGGCCACCTCCCTCTTCCGGCAGGCGTGCACGGACGGCGATCCCCGGGGCTGCACCACCCTGGGCCAGCTCTTCCAGTCGGGCCGCGGCGTGATGCGCGACCTCAACCGGGCGGCGGCCCTCTACGACGAGGCCTGTGGGAAGGGTGACATCCCCGGCTGCAGCGCACAGGCCGCCATGCTCTACTCCGGCGAGACGATCGGCCGCAACCTCGCCCGCGCTCGCACCCTCTACCAGAAGACGTGCGCCGGCGGCATCGCCGCGGACTGCCACGCGCTCGCGAAGACGCTCTCCACGACGCCGGCCGACCGGAAGACCGCCTTCGAGCTCAACAGCAAGGCCTGCGCGGGCAACGTGGCCGCGGCCTGCCACGAGGTGGCCGTGGCGTGGGAGGCGGGGCGCGATCTCCTGAAAGCCGCGCCCTTCTACGAGAAGGCCTGCGCCGGCGGGTATGCCCCGTCCTGCGAGCGCGCGCGGAAGCTGAAACAGTAGCTATTGCCCGGGGTCGTCCGCCGACGGCCCGTAGATCGAGGGCACCTTGCTCCCCATCGGGCGAAGGTAGGTGGTGAGCTGCCCGCGGTGGTGGATGGCGTCGAAGAGGAAGCCCCAGAGGAACTGGCCGATGCTGTCCTCCCAGGCCCCGCCCTCGCCCATCAGGAACCGGCCCTTCTTCTCCCAGCCGGTCTCGTCGAGCCGCTCCAGCCTCTCGTTGACGGCGGCCGCGCTCTTCTCGAAGGCCGCCACGATCGCCTCCACGCGCGCCGGGGGCGGTTCCTCCTTCCACTCCACCGTCCCGGTGTCGAGCAGCCGGACGAGCGCGGCCTCCTCCTGGGCCAGCACCCAGGCGAGCGCCTGCGCCGTGCGGGCCTTGGGGTCGGGCCGGTAGTCCAGCCGATCCTGCGGGACGGCCTTCAGCACCTTCACGAACGCCGGCAGCTCCGCCTTCCGCCGGGCCCGGCAGAACTCGAGATTGGTCATCGGCCCTCCTTCCAGAAGCGATCGCCTCAATGCAGACGAAAGAAAAGCGAAAGTCAACGACGGAGAGCCAAAGGCCATCTCCCGGCTGCGAGTCCTCCGCCAGAAGGCGACTGCTCAAGAACGGGCACGTGACAGGCCGAGTAGGTGGAGCACTATCGCCTATTCTGGGAGCAGGCCTTGGCCTGAGGAGGGACGCATCATGAACGCATCGAATCTCGTCTCGAAGTGGTCGGCGTGGGGCCCGCACCTGCAGAGCGTGCTGCGCATCGTGGCCGCATTCATGTTCATGCTGGCCGGCACGATGATTGTCTTCGCCTTTCCGGCCGGCATGCCCCCGAGCGGCGGCACCGCGCTGCTCCTGTCCCAGATCTGGATCGGCGGCGTCCTCGAGGTTCTCGGCGGTGCCCTGCTCCTCCTGGGCCTCTTCACGCGCCCCGTCGCGTTCCTTCTGGCCGGCGAGATGGCGGTGGCGTATTTCCAGTTCCATTTCCCCAGGGGCTTCTGGCCCGTCATGAACGGTGGCGTGGATGCCGCGCTCTACTGCTTCGTCTGGCTCTACTTCTCGGCCGCCGGCGCGGGGCCGTGGAGCCTGGACGCGCGGCGGGGAAAGTGACCCGCCCAGACACCACTCGCACCAGTGAGCCTCGATGCCCGCTGGCGTGACCGACGACGACGACCCCCCGGGTTTCCTCTGGACAGCGCCCATCGCACGGCGTAAAACCTCATGCATGAGTAGGCACGGAAGGTCGAGGTGTAGCTATGAGCCTTGAGAAGCTGGAATCAGTGGTATCCCGTCTGTTCTTCTTCGGCGCGTTCGTGCTCCTCGTGCTCGCCCTGATCGAGAGGATCGCAAACGAATTCGGCCACACGATCCTGCAAATGTCCAGGGCAGTTACTATGCTGGAGATGGCCGTCGTTCTGTTGGTCTTCGTCATCGCCATACAGCTGAGGGCGATCAGGGAAGCGGTCAAGCGGAACCCCTGAGTTGCGCCAGCTGCAGTGCCCGCTCGTCAGGCGTGGAGTAGAAGCGGATCATGCCGCGCAGCGAGGCGCCGGGCTCGGGGTGCGCAGGGCTGCGGTGTGACGGTTCCGCGGGTGCTCACCTATGCCGGCTTCAAGGCCAGTACGCCTTGCACCCCGCCTCGTGAGGCATCGGCGGCGCGTATGCGGCTCAGCGAGGCGGCACGGGTGGGCGTGAGCCGCGACGAACTGGCGCGGCGTGCGCTGGCGCGCTACCCCGGGCGGCGGTAGCTCGGGGGGTTGGAAGGGGCCGGCTGCTCGCACGGGGCCGGCCCTTCGTGTGTTCAGGTGGTGGCTCCCGTACAAAACCGTCGACGGCATTCGGGCGATGGCGTTAGTCTTCCATCAGCCTGCAGCATGGTGCCGCAGGCCATGAGCCCGAGACCCTGAGTGGTCCGGGCCTGAGGAGGTCTAGATGCAGACCCATAACTATAGCGGCAAACCCCTGTCGATCGCCGGCTCTGAGTTCGCGTGGCAGATGTCGCCATCAGGTCCCCTCGGTATCGACCTGGCCCCGCTCCCAGAGGGCTTCCGTAAGGCGCTGCTGAAGGCCCGCCATGGCGTGGTGTCCTTCGAGTCGTGGGGCGAGCAGTTCGTCAGCACCCTGGGCAACGTCTGGTCGAAGTCAACCGTGCGCCAGCGACGCGACGCGGAACCCGGCGTCATCAAGGTGCTGGTGAGCCTGCTGCCGACCGGCGGGCTCACGGCCTGGCACATGGGCTACCTCGCTGCGACGTGCCTCGATCTCGACATGAAGGACCTCGTGATAGACCCTGCCACCGGGGTGGACCGCGACTGGACGAGTGACGGTGAGGACTTCATGCGCGGGGTCTACAACGGCGGCGGCGTTCGCGTTTCGATGAGCGTCCAGGACATCGTGAGCAACTACCTCGACACCATCTAGAACAACATCCTGATGAGCACCGGGCCGGCTGCTCGCACGGGGCCGGCCCTTCGTGCGCTAGCAGGAACCGGGTCCGGCGAGGGGCGCCCAGGTGTCGGTCGCGTCCAAATCCTTGATGGATCATCCGTCTCATTCTGCCTGGTCGTCGTCGCCTCTTAGACTGGTTGGATCGCCGTGCCGATCCGCTACCAGATCGAAGGTGGCGTCCTCGTCCTGAAGATCGCGCCCGAGGGCTTCGCCGAACTGAGAGGCGCCCTCCGCGCAGCGGCAGCGGACCCCGCTGCGCGCCCGAAGATGCCCCTCCTCATCGACGTGCGCACCGAGGTGCCCGGCGTGAGGTACGAGGACATCCAGCATCGCGTGGAGATCCTCTCGCAGATGCGCGCGCAGCTTGGCTCGCGGTGGGCGATCGTCACCGGGACGGGACCCGTGCGCGGCGGCGTCGGCCGGATGTACGCCGTGTTCTCGGAGATCGAAGGCCTGGACGTCGGGCTCTTCGCGGACGAAGCCGCGGCGCTCGCCTGGCTGCGAGAGCAGCCGTAAGACGACCAGCACCTCTCGTCAGGACCCGCGCACACGGGGCAGTATGATCCCGTCTTCCGAGAGGCCCGTCACGGCGCATCCCGGCGCTAGATCCGACCTGCTGAAGAAGCTCCACCGCACACCCGCCGCGGCTGCTGCCGCCCGCTGGGACTACTTCGCGCCGCTGCTGGGCCGGCCCGGTGCCGACCGTCGTCGCGGAGTTCCTAGCGTCTGGACTGCTCCGTCATGCCTCGCTCGAGGAGCGCCTCGAGGCAGGGCTGACGGTCGCGCAGCTCAAGCCGTTTCATGGCGCGCAGCTCTTCCCACCCGGCATTGGCGTCGACTGGAGCGGGCCTGGCCTGCCGCTGTTACGTGCCCGAGGTCCTGGACGGATAGAAGCCTCGGCGCGCGGCCCTTACACCTCGCCCGCCTGGCAGCACCGCTGCAACAGCTCGGCAACGCGGATCGCTTCGCCGTGGTCGTCGGTCTCGGCGACGAGGCGTCCGCCGAGGCCCGTCGCATGCTGCCGAGCGAAGAGACGCAGTGAGCCCGAGGCGGGACCGGCGCCGTCAGCGGCGACGGCACTTCCGTCGCTCGTAGAAGCGCCGGACCTTGTCGCGGTTGCCGCACACCGTCATGTCGCACCAGCGCCGCGAGCGGTTGCGGCTCGTATCAAGGAACAGCCAGGCGCAGCTCTCGGAAGCACACTCCCGCACGCGGTCCCGCTCCGGGGAGACGAGCAGCTCGGCCGCGGAGCGGACGACGGGCCAGAGCATCCGGTCGAGACGGGTCTCGCCCTCCTCCCAGTCCCACTCGTAGCCACGGCCGTGTCGGCGGAGACGGAGGCGCGCGAGGCCCTCGGGCAGCGCGGCATTGAGGGCGTCGAGCGCCGGCCCGGGTGGCGTGCGGCCGTCCGCGAGGGCCGAGAACAGCGCGAAGAGCGCCTCACGCAGCTCCCTGGCGTGGCGCAGGACGGCGGCCGCCGTTTCCGGCCGACGCACGGCCCCGGCCCGCAGCCCGCGGGCGGAGGCCGGCATCACCGCCCCCGCCTGCTCGCTCCAGGCCACGAGGTCCTCGTAGGAGCGCAGACGCTCTTTGGGTGACTCCGTCGGACGTTCGTCGAGGGTGTTGGCGAGGTCGAGACACAGACTCCCTCCGGTCAGCTCGAAGACGAAACCTCCGGGGGTCTCGAGACCTCCATAGCGCGCCCGCATCTTTAACCTCCATATCATACTTGACAGGTTAAGCGAAAGCAAGCATCCTGTAACCTCCGAACTACGTATAGACAGTTAGAAGGGCCGTGGGTGGCCCCTGGAGGTCACTGATGATCGCGCGAGTCTGGCGCGGCGAGACCCGCCGCGAGCTGGCGGATGCCTACGTCGAGTACCTCATGCGAACGGGCGTGCGGGCCTGCCGGGAGACGCCCGGGAACCAGGGCATCTACGTCCTGCGCCGCCTCGAGCCCGCGGGCGCCGAGTTCGTCTTCGTGTCCCTCTGGGACTCCTACGACGGCATCCGCCGCTTCGCGGGGCCGGAGCCCGAGAAGGCTGTCTTCTACCCGGAGGACGAGCGCTTTCTGGTCCGGCGCGAGGAGCTGGTCAGCCACTACGAGGTGGCGGTGCCCCCCGACCCCCTGGCGCGGATCGAGCCGGCGGCGCGACCCTCGTTCGCCAGGTTCCTCATCCGCCACGAGTGAGGCCTGCCGGAGAGGCTTCACCGCGGTCCCCAAGGTATGCGATGGCGTGCGGACGCAGCAGTGATGGAGCATCAGGTATCGCTGGAGGTCGGGGTTCAAGTCCCTTCGGGCGCGCCACCCTCTCAGGGTCAGGCCGGCGAGTACAGCTCGAGCCCCTCGAGATCGTGGAAGTCGCGGGGATTGAGGATCCACAGGCGGGCGCCCAGGGTCAGGGCGCAGGCGGCGATCGCCAGGTCGATCTCGCGTCCCCGGCCCCGTGGGAGCCGGACGTAGAGCTGCGCCGCACGGGCCGCCTCCGCGGGACCGAACGGCACGGCGGCGGTCGCGGGAAAGAGCGCATCCTGGGCGGCGAGCTCCTCCGGCAGGCGCGGACCCCGCAGCCACTCGTAGAGGACCAGGCTCGGCAGCAGGAGGCGCTCCCCGCGCTCGATCGTCTGCCGCAGCGCCGGGGCCGATCGGCGGGGCCCGGTGAGCGCGTCGATGAGCACCGGGGTGTCGAGAACGATCACCCCCGGCCGCCGCCGGATCGGCGCCCCCGGCACGGCGCGCGCGCCGCAGGCCAGCCGCTCGGCGGTCGCGCGGAGGCGGGCGATGGTGGCCTCATCGAGGCGACCTACGCCCTCGAGCGCCACCCGCGGCGCCCGACACCGCTCCGGACGGCAGCCGCCGGCCGCGGTGAGAAGATAGGTGCCACCCGCCGTTCCAGACCGTTCGGGTCCTGACGGGGTGCATGCTCCCGCCACGGTCCAGGAGGAGGTCCCATGTGCGTCCGGCTTGCGTCTCGCGGGCTTGTCCTGCGGGTCGCCGTTCTCGTCGGGATCGGCCTGTCCACGCAGACCGCTGCGGTCGCCATGCAGCCGGCTGCCGCACCGACCCCGTCGAGCATACTGCTCCGCCCGCAGCGCGTTTTCGACGGCGCCGGCGAGCAGGCCCACGAGGGCTGGGTCGTGCTGGTCACGGGACGCAAGATCGCCGCCGTCGGGCCGGCCACGCAGGTGAGCGCCCCGGTAGGCTCGCGTACGATCGACCTGCCGGGGATGACGTTGCTGCCGGGCCTGATCGACGCGCACTCGCACGTCTTCCTGCACCCCTACAGCGAGACGCTGTGGAACGACCAGGTGCTGAAGGAGCCGCTCGCCTACCGGACGATCGCGGCCACGATCCACGGCGAGCGCACGCTGATGGCGGGCTTCACCACGCTGCGGGGCCTCGGCACCGAGGGCGCGGGATACGCGGATCTCTCGGTCCAGCGCGCGATCGACGAGGGGCGCATCCCCGGTCCCCGTCTCTTCGTGGCAACGCTCGCGATCGTCGCCACCGCGAGCTACGGCCCCGGCCCGCTCGGCTTCGCCCCGGAGTTCATCCCGCCGAAGGGTGCGCAGGAGGCGACTGGACTCGCGCAGGTCGTCGAAGCCGTGCGCGAGCAGGTCGGCCACGGGGCCGACTGGGTGAAGGTGTACGCCGACTACCGACGCGGGCCGGGCGGGGCCGCCGTGCCGACGTTCTCTCTCGATGAGCTGAAGGCGATCGTGGACGAGGCGCACGGCGCGGGGCGCCCCGTCGCCGCGCACGCGGTGACCCCCGAGGGGATGCGCCGGGCGACGCTCGCCGGCGTGCAGACGATCGAGCACGGCTACGGCGGCACTGACGAGGTATTCAAGCTCATGGCCGAGCGTGGGGTCGCGTTCCTGCCGACCCTGACCGCGGAGGAGGCGTACTCGGAGTACTTCCAGGGCTACACGCGCGGGACCGAGCCGTTCACCGCCGACATGAGGACGGCGCTCGGCGCCGTTCGGCTCGCCCTCAGGAACGGCGTCGCCATCGGGTGCGGCAGCGACGTCGGCGTCTTCGCGCATGGGGAGAACCACCGCGAGCTCGCGTGGCTTGTGCGGGCCGGTCTGA
>JBGPQQ010000050.1:0-11837 GCA_041489115.1 Vicinamibacteria bacterium
GCCTCGCATCCGTAGACGCCGTCGCCCCACTCGATCAAGTTCAGGTACAGGGCGAGGATGCGGGCCTTCGAGAGGTCCGCCTCCAGCCACCGCGTCACCACCAGCTCGCGCGCCTTGCGGACGAGGCTCTTCCGCGTGCCGAAGTAGAGGTTCTTGGCGAGCTGCTGCGTGATCGTGCTGCCCCCGCGCGCGAAGCGCCCCTTCTCCACGTCCTTCTCGATCGACTCCTCGAGGGCCTTCCAGTCGACGCCCTCGTGACCGAAGAAGTTCTGGTCCTCCGAGGAGAGGACCGCGTGGATGAGGTGGCGCGAGACCCGACCGAGGGGGACCCACGACTGCACGACCCTCGCCTTGCGCCCCTTCGCCCGCGCCTCCTCCTCCCGCTGCTCCATGAGGCGGGTCCGCGCCGGGTTCCTGGTGGCGAGCGCGCGGACCTCGGAGCGGGCGGGCAGCCCGGCCCACACCCAGGCGGCGAGGGCCGCCAGGACGGCTGCGGCGACGAGGGCGGCACGAAGGGCGAGGCGGAGCATGGCAGGAGGCGGTATACCATGAACGCCATGGACTTCGATCCGAGCGAGGAGCAGGCGCTTCTCCGCAAGACCGTGCGCGACTTCGCCGAGAAGGAGCTTGCGCCCCACTCCCGCGAGTGGGACGAGAAGCAGGAGTTCCCGCGCGAGATCTTCGCGAAGCTCGGCGGGCTCGGGCTGGCCGGGGTATGCTGGCCGGAGGAGTACGGCGGCTCGGGCCTCTCGACCCTCGACTGGGCGATCGTGATGGAGGAGCTGGCCCGGGTGGACGCGGGGGTGGCGCTCTCCCTCGCCGCCCACCACGGCCTCTGCTCGGCCCACATCCACCTCGCCGGCAGCGAGGAGCAGAAGCGCCGCTTCCTCCCGCCCCTCGCCCGCGGCGAGAAGGTGGGCTGCTGGGGGCTCACCGAGCCCGGCTCGGGCTCGGACGCGGGCGGCATGCGCACGACCGCGGTGCGGGAGGGAGGCCACTGGGTCCTCAACGGCTCGAAGAACTTCATCACCAACGGCCGCGTCGCCGACACCGCGGTCGTCATGGCGGTGACCGATCGCGCCGCCGGCAAGAAGGGCATCTCCGCGATCGTGGTCGAGCGGGGGACGCCCGGCTTCCGCGCCGGGAAGAAGGAGGACAAGCTCGGCGTGCGCTCCTCGGACACGTCGGAGCTGGTCTTCGAGGACTGCCGGGTGCCGGCCGGGAACCTGATCGGCCGCGAGGGCATGGGCTTCGTCGACACCCTGAAGATCCTCGACAAGGGGCGCGTCGGCATCGCCGCCTTCTCGGTGGGCATCGCGCAGGCCGCCCTCGAGGCTTCGATGCGCTACGCCCGCGAGCGGAAGCAGTTCGGCCACCCGATCGCGGACTTCCAGGCCATCCAGTTCAAGGTCGCCGAGATGGCCACGAAGACCGAGGCGGCACGGTTGCTCACCTGGCGCGCGGCGGCGATGGCGGACGCGGGGAAGCCGCACACCGCCGAGTCCTCGATGGCCAAGCTCTTCGCCAGCGAGGCCGCGGTGGAGATCGCGCTCGAGGCGATCCAGGTCCACGGCGGCTACGGCTACGTCAGGGACTACCCGGTCGAGCGGTACCTGCGCGACGCGAAGATCGGCACCATCGGCGAGGGCACGAGCGAGGTCCAGCGCCTGGTGATCGCGCGCCAGCTGCTGCACCTGCGGCCGGTGGTGCGCTAGTGGCGGCGCCGTCGCTCGACGGCCTCCTGGCCGGCGTGCGAGCCGGAGAGACGCGGGCCGTGGCGCGCGCGATCAGCCTCGTCGAGGACGGCCTCCCCGAGGCGAGGGCGCTCCTCGCCGCCCTGTTCCCCCACGCCGGACGCGCGCTCGTCGTTGGGGTCACCGGCCCACCCGGCGCCGGCAAGTCGTCCCTCGTCGACCGCCTGACCGCCCACTTGCGGAGGCAGGGCCGGACGGTGGGCATCGTCGCGGTGGACCCGACCTCGCCCTTCAGCGGCGGGGCCATTCTCGGCGACCGGATACGCATGCAGGCGCACGCTACCGACCCCGGTGTCTTCATCCGCTCGATGGCCACCCGCGGCCACCTCGGCGGCCTCGCCGCCGCCACCGACCAGGCGTTGACGGTGCTCTCCGCCGCCGGCAAGGACGTGATCCTGGTCGAGACGGTCGGGGTCGGGCAGGACGAGGTCGAGATCGTGGGGACCGCGGACGTGAGCCTCGTGGTGCTCGTCCCCGGCCTCGGCGACGAGGTCCAGGCCCTCAAGGCCGGGATCATGGAGATCGCGGACGTGTTCGTCGTCAACAAGGCGGACCGCGAAGGGGTGGAGCGCGTGATGGCCGAGATCGAGTCGATGCTCTCGCTCGCGGCGCCGGACGGCCCCCCTCCCGCCATCGTGAAGACGGTGGCGACGCGCGACGAGGGCGTCGAGGCGCTCCTCGAGGCGGTCGAGAGCTTTCGAAGGCACGCATCGGAGTCAGGCGCGCTCGAGACGAAGCGCCGGGCGCGGCTGCGGCGCCAGCTGGAGGACGCGGTGCGCACGAGGGTGATGGGGCACGTGTTCCGCCGGGTGGTCGCGCCCGAAGAGCTCGAGCGCACCGTCGAGCGGCTGGCCGACGGTGCTATGGATCCCTTCACCGCCGCCGACGCGATCGTGGAGAGGATGGGGCTCGCATGAAGCACCTCAGGATCGACCACCTCGGCATCGCGGTGCCCGCCCTCGACGAGGCGATCGCCACCTACGAAGCGCTGGGCTTCCGGGTGGAGAAGACCCACGACGTCCCGACCGAGAAGGTCCGGGCGGCGTTCCTGCCGGTCGGGGAGTCGCACCTCGAGCTGCTGGAGCCCACCGACCCGTCGTCGGCGATCGCGCGCTTCCTCGAGAAGCGCTCGGGCCTCCACCACGTCTGCGTCCTCGTGGACGACCTCGACGCGGCGCTCGCCGGGATGGAAGCCCGCGGCGTGCCGCTCCTCGACGACAAGCCGCGGGTCGGGGCGGGCGGCTGCCGCGTGGCCTTCGTGCACCCGAAGGGCGCGGGCGGCGTGTTGCTCGAGCTCAAAGAGCGGGAGAAGGGGTAGCCGCCAGGGGGAAGGACCACCGCCGCGCGACGAGCCGGTCGACGATTCCGCTCGAGCGGAGGCGCTCCTCGAGCACCGTCGCGATGATCGCGTGGCCGATCGCGGAAGGGTGGGGATCTTCCGCGGTCAGGGTCAGCGGGGGCCGCTGGATGTCCGAGACCCCGCGCTCGCGCGCCCAGGCCCGCACCGCCGCGCCAGTCTCAACGAGGGCGAAGCCCAGCTCCTGCGCGGTGTCGCGCGCGTAGCCGAAGACCTCGGGGTGGGCGAGCATCACCACCTCGAAGCCGCGCGTTCGCGACAGGTCGCGCAGGCGCTCCATAGCGGCCCGCCACGGCTGCGGCCCCACGAGGCCGCGGTAGCGGGGCGCTATCCGGGCGAGGTCCGCCTTGCCGCCGAAGCGGCGCGCTTCCGGGGAGACGCCCACGAGCCGCGGCCCCGGCTCCGGCGCGCCCCCGAGCCGCGCGCGCACGAAGTGCAGGAGGAAGGACCGCCGGAGGGAGAGCACGTCGCACCCCCCACCCGAGCATCACCGAGTCTCCCAGCCCGACGACGCGGACGGCGGGGCGCGTCCGCGAGGGCGGCACGACCGGCCCCCGGAAGCCGTCGGCGTTCGTCCGCAGCGGCTCGCCGAGGAAGGTGACGTCGAGGCCCGGCACGAGCTCGTAGATGATCCGGGGATCCGGGCTCAGCCGCACGACGTTGCCGAGGCGGGCGCGGCCCCCCGGAGGCAATCGCCCCGGCTGCGCCGCGTCCAGCCCGGCCGGCGAGGCCGCGGGAAAGCGGGAGCGGGGGAGGGCGAGGCGCATGGTTTGGCCGGCGGTTTGCCCGGCCGGATCGGGACGGCATAGTATCGCGGTTCGGCCCGGGGGCCACGCGGGCCTCCGCCGGCCGCGGCGGGGACGCCGGAGAGGAGACGCGGATGGGCGAGCGGGCCGAGATCGGCATCATCGGCGGCACCGGCCTCTACCAGATGGAGGGCTTCACGGACGTCCGCGAGCTCTTCGTGGAGACCCCCTTCGGCCCCCCCTCGGACAGCCTGATGGTGGGCTCGCTCGAGGGCCGCCGGGTCGCGTTCCTGCCCCGCCACGGCCGGGGGCACCGCATCCTGCCCCATGAGCTGAACTTCCGGGCCAACGTGTTCGCGATGAAGACGCTCGGCGTGGAGTGGATCCTCTCGGTCTCGGCGGTGGGCTCGCTCAAGGAGCGCTACGCGCCCCTCCACGTGGTCGTGCCCGACCAGTTCATCGACCGCACCCAGCAGCGGGAATCGACGTTCTTCGGCCGCGGCCTCGTGGCCCACGTGGCGTTCGCCTACCCCTTCTGCCGCAACCTCTCGAAGGTGATGGCCGAGGCGTGCGCGGACGCGGGAGCCACGCACCACGTCGGCGGGACGTACGTCTGCATGGAAGGGCCGCAGTTCTCGACGCTCGCCGAGTCCGAGCTCTACCGCTCCTGGGGCGCGGACCTCATCGGCATGACGAACCTCCAGGAGGCGAAGCTCGCGCGCGAGGCCGAGATCTGTTACTCGACGCTCGCCATGGTCACCGACTACGACTGCTGGCACCCCGACCACGACGCGGTCACCGCGGAGCAGATCATGAGCGTGCTGGGAAAGAACGCGGAGACCGCGAAGGCCGTGCTGCGGGCGGCGGTCCGCCGCCTGCCCATCCCCCGCGGGTGCGAGTGCGCGAGTGCCCTCAAGTACGCGCTCGTGACCCCGCCCGAGCTCGTGCCGGAGGCCGTCAAACGGGAGCTCGGGCCCATCCTCGGCCGGTACATGAGGTAGCGGGAGAGAGAATGTCCATCCTCGTCGTCGGGAGCGTCGCCTACGACACCGTCGAGACGCCCTTCGGCCGGGCCGAGCGCGTGCTCGGCGGGAGCGCGTCCTTCTTCTCGGTGGCCGCTTCCTTCTTCAGCCCGGTCAACATCGTCGGGGTCGTGGGCCACGACTTCGGGGAGGAGCAGCTCGCCGCGTTCCGCGGCCGGCCCATCGACCTCGAGGGCCTCGAGCGGATGGAGGGGAAGACCTTCCACTGGCAGGGCAGGTACTCGCTCGACCTCAACTCCCGCGACACGATCTGCACCGACCTCAACGTCTTCGAGTCCTTCCAGCCCAGGATTCCCGCGCGCTACCGGGGCTCGGAGGTCGTCTTCCTCGGCAACATCGACCCCGTGCTGCAGCGCCAGGTCCTCGAGCAGGTCGAGAGGCCCCGGGTCGTGGCCTGCGACACCATGAACTTCTGGATCCACGGCAAGGCGGCGGAGGTGCGGAAGACCCTCGAGCAGGTGCAGATCCTCCTCGTCAACGACCAGGAGGCCCGCGAGCTCAGCGGCGAGTGGAACCTCGTGAAGGCGGCGCGGGCGATCCGCGCCATGGGCCCGCGCACCCTGGTCGTGAAGAAGGGCGAGCACGGCGTCCTCATGTTCGGTGAGGAGGGGTCCTTCGCCGCGCCCGCCCTGCCGCTCGAGGTGGTGTTCGACCCCACCGGGGCCGGCGACACGTTCGCGGGCGGCTTCCTCGGCTACCTCGCGAGCACCGGGCAGGAAGGAGACGCCGCGCTGCGCCGTGCCGTGATCATGGGGAGCACCTTGGCCTCGTTCTGCGTCGAGGCCTTCAGCCTCGACCGCCTGCTGAAGCTCACCCGCCCCGAGATCGACGCCCGCTACCGTGCCTTCGAGAAGCTGACCCGCTTCGAAAGCCTGTAGGCCTGTCCGCACGTGCTGCGGGCGCCCGCGGTGGTGGGCGTCTCGGGTCGTCTCCTCCGCTCGCTTACTCCCGCGGGTGAACCATGCGCTCGCTTCGGAGCGCCCGAGACGCCTTCATGCAGCGGGCGCACAGGCCCGTACCTGTCGCCGGTCTTGCCGAAGGGGCGCGAGCGGGGAGCGAACGGAGGAGGATCCCGAGTGGCCCGCCGGTGCGGGCGCGGTTCGGCCCGCAAGCACAGGCGCCCGCGCTGGTGGGCGGCCCTACTGCGCCGCCTCGGCCTGCTCCAGCATGGTGTTGACGATGGTGAGCAGCTTGTTGGCGGTGAAGGGCTTGTTGATGTACATGACGGCGCCCGACGCGAAGCCCTCGGCGAGCGCCTCGCCGCCGCCCTTCGCGGTCAGGAAGATGACGGGGATCGTCTTCGTGCGCGCGTCCTGCTTGATCTGGCGGCAGACCTCGAAGCCGTCCTTGTCCGGCATCATGACGTCGAGGAGCACGAGGTCGAAGGCCTGCTCCCGCAGCAGCTTGAGCGCGTCCTCGCCGCCGGCCGCGGTCGTGACGTGGAAGCCTTTCTGCTCGAGGATGGTGCGCTCGAGGCTCAGAATGTTCTCGTCGTCGTCCACGACCAGGATTCGCTTGGCCATCAACCCCTCCGGCCGGGAGTCGCGCGCGGTGGGCGGAATTCTAGCATCGACTCACGGCAGCGCGATCTCCCCGCAGACCCCGCTCGCGGCGCAGGCCCGGAAGATGCCGGTACCGTAGGCGAACGCCAGGTACTGGTTCTCGGGGTGGTTGAGGCACGAGGCCCCGCCGTCGGGCCCGTCGCAGCGCTTCCCGTTCGCCGACCAGGAGGGCCCGTACCGCCCGGTGTCTTCGGCGCGGCCCACGCGCGCGGCCTCGCAGGCCTGCCGCTCGGAGTCCCCTTCCGGGCGCACGGCGCAGAACGACCGGCCGTCGGTGAAGCCGACCTGCCGGCAGTAGGCGGCGTCCGGCCCGACGAGCGGGGTCGCGTCGAGGACGGCGCGGTCGGCCTGCTGCGCGTGCACCTTGACGTTGATCCGCGAGACGGGCGGCGGCGCCGGCTCGCCGCACTCTCCGGTGACCTCGCCGTCGCTGCCGCCGCCGGGGGTCGCAGGGATCGGCTCCTCCTCAGGCACGGCCCCGGGCGTGGGCGTCGCCGTCGGCTGCGGCGCGGGCGCGGAGGGGATCAGGGACGCGGCGGTGGGGAGGCGCTCGGACGGCGTGGGGGTCTTCCCGTCGCCGGCGCACGAGGCCACGACGAGCCCGGCGGCGACGAGCGGCGCGAGGGCGGCGCGCATCAGCCGGTCGCGTGGCATGCGGGCACGCTCACACATGGGGCCCGCCCTGTCAAGCCGCGGCTACTTGTCGACGTCGACCTCGCCGCAGACGCCGTTCCGGCCGCAGGCCTTGTACTGCCCCCCCCGGTAGACCACCAGCTGGTATTGGTTGTCGGGGTGGTTCTCACAGCCGCTCGCGCGGCCCGTGCAGAAGCTCCCGCCCAGGTACCACGTCGGCCCGGGGCGGCCCGTGTCGGCCGCTCGGCCCGTGACGTAGAGCTCGCACGCCCCGCGCTCCGGGTTGCCCTCGGGCCGGACCGCGCAGTACGCGCGCCCGTCGGTGAAGCCGATCTTCGCGCAGTAGGCGATGTCCGGCCCGACGAGCGGCGTCGAGTCGAGCACCCAGGCGTCGCCGCCCCGGAGGTGCACCTTGACGTTGATGCGCGAGAGGGGCGGCGGGGTCGGGCTCCCGCACTCGCTGGAGCCCTCCGGCGGGGCGCTCGAGTCCGGCGTCGGGGTGGGGCTCGGCTCGGGGCTCGGCGTCGCGCCGGGCGCGGGCGCGGGCGCGCCCATGATCGGCGTGGGCGTCGGGTTCGGGTTGGCCGTGGGCGCCGGAGCGGCGGTCGGTGACGTCGGTTCGGGCCGCGTCGGAGAGTCGTTCGGCAGCGAGCCGCAGGCCCAGGCCACGAGGCAGGACACGGCGAGCGCGCCCCCGAGCGCCTTCATCGCGGATCCTCGCGCCACGAGGAAACGCTCACACGCGCGGCCGGGGCTGTCAAGACCGCTGTGACAGGGCTCACCTGTCGACCTGCACTCCGCCGCAGACGTCGTCCTCGGTGCACGCCTCGTAGAGGCCGCCGCCGTACGCGTAGAGCAGATACTGGTTGTCCTCGTGGTTCTCGCAGTCGGTCGACTGGCCGGTGCAGAGCTTGCCGTTCCGGTACCACGTGGGCCCCGGCCTTCCCGTGTCCTTCGCGCGGCCGATCGCGTAGGTCTCGCACGCCCCTCGGTCCGCCGACCCCTCGGTCCGCACGGGGCAGTAGGAGCGGCCGTCGGTGAACCCGATCGTGCGGCAGTAGTCGGCGTCCGGGCCCACGAGGGGGGTCGAGTCGAGCGTCCAGCGGTTCGGGCCCCTGATGTGGATCTTGGTGTTCATGCGCGTGACCTCCGGCGGCAGGGGATTGCCACACCCGCCGCTGCCCGGGGTCGGCGTGGGGGTAGGAGTGGGGGTAGGAGTGGGCATGGGAGTGGGCGTGGGGCTCGGCGTGGGTGTGGCGCCCACGGAGATCTTCGGGATCGGTACGGTGAGGATCGGGGAGGCGGGTGTCTTCGTGGGCTGGGTCGGCAACTCCTCGGTGATCGTGTGGCACCCCACCAGGATGAACGCCACTGCCACGACGCGGTAGCCGGTTGTCTTCATCGCGACCCCTCCCGCCTAGAATCCACCTCAGAAAATCACATATAACCTATCTTTCTGTCAAGCTTTTTTGCCTATGCCCAACGCCCGGGCCACGATCGACGCCGCCCGCGCCGAGGCGCCCGGCGGGCCGAGGCGAGCGCGAACCTCGCCGAGACCTTCGCGCACGCGATCACGCCGGCCGGGGTCTTCGAGGAGCGCCAGGACCTCGCGGGCCACCGCCTCGGGACGGAAGTCGCTCTGAATCAGCTCCTTGACGACCTCGCGTCCAGCGATCAGGTTGGCCATCGCGTAGTGCGGCACCCTGACGAAGGGCCGGCCGAGCGCGTACGTTAGCGGCGAGAGGCGGTAGACGACCACCATCGGAAGGTCCATGAGCGCGGCCTCGACCGTCGCGGTCCCCGAGGCCACGATGCCGGCCGCGGCGGCGTTCAGGAGCGCGTGCGTGTGGCTGGCGACCCGCGTGACCGGCAGCCCCGCCAGGTCCCGGTCGAACAGGCCCGGATCGAGGCTGGGGGCCACCGCGAGGACGAGCTGAAGGTCGGCTCGCCGCGCCCGGAGGAGGCGCAGCGCGCCCGCGATCGGCGGGAGGTTGTGCCCCACCTCCTGCGGCCGGCTGCCCGGCAGCACGGCCACCACCGGTCGCGCGGGGTCGAGTCCCTGCGCGGCAAGGAACGCGGCGCGGTCTTCCGCGGGACGCGCGAGGTCGACGAGCGGGTGGCCCACGAAGGTGACAGGCACGCCGGCCTCGCGGTAGAGCGGCTCCTCGAAGGGAAAGATCACGACCATGTGCGCGACGCTCTCGCGGATCGCGTGGATCCTCCCGCGGCGCCACGCCCACACCTGCGGCGAGACGTAGTAGACGACGGGGATTCCGCGCCTCTTCAGCTCGCGGGCGAGGCGCAGGTTGAACTCGGCGTAGTCCACGAGCACCGCCACGCCCGGGCGCTCCCGCTCCACCTCTTCGAGAACGGAACGGAACACCGCGCGCAGGCGGCGGATGTGGCGGAGCACCTCGAGGAGGCCCACCACGGCCAGGTCCCGGACGTGGGCGATGAGTCGGCCGCCCTCGACCTGGAGCCGGTCACCGCCGAGGCCGAAGACCTCGACGTCCGCGAGGTCGCGGAGGTGGTGGACGAGGTCACCCGCGTAGAGATCGCCCGAGGGCTCTCCGCAGGAGACGAGCACTCTCCCCGGTGAGGACGCTCTGGACGCGGTGGTCACGCCGGGGGAGTATATAGGGGAGCGTGTCCGTGTGACGCGGCGGGTTGTCCCCGGATGGGGACGGCCGCCGGGCGCGGAGTGCCGCGTGAGGCTCGGCAAGTCGTCTCGGAGCAACGAGTTATCGACGACGCCAGGGACGGCCGCTCGGGCACGCGCGTTGCAGGAGTCACGGATGGCGTTCTGCCGTACGACCATGGAGGCCACAATGACCGCTCGGCCCACGTATCTGATCCTCGCGGCGAGCCTGGCGCTCGCCCCAGCCCTTCTGGCTCAGGACCACGCCGTCCCGCGCGGTGGCGGGGGCGGCGGCTCCTCAGGCGGGGGCGGCGGCAGCCATCCGTCCCCCGGTGTCCAGTCCAGCGGCGGCGGCTCGAGCTCCGGCTCCGGAGACAGCGGCGGCTCGAGCTCCGGCACCGGCTCGTATGCGCCCTCGACCGCCGAGCGCCGTCATCCGCGCGCGGGGACCGGTCGCGGCACGGGGGGCGGAGGCTACTACCCGGCTTACCCGGGCTACGCGGGCTGGGGCGGCGGCGGCTACTACCCCGGCTACTGGGGCTCGTGGTGGCCCTACGGCTCCTTCGGCTGGTACGGCGGCTACGGCGGCGGCTACGGCGGCGGCTACGGCGGCTACTACGGCTACCCGTGGGGCTGGGGCGGCGGCGGCACCGTCTACCACTACGTGCAGGGCGAGAGCGGGGCGATCCGCGTCCTCGTGGATCCCTCCGAGGCGCGCGTCTACGTGGACGGTTACTACGCCGGCACCGTGGACGACTTCGACGGGCTCTTCCAGCGCCTCAACGTGTCGCCGGGCCGTCACGAGATCGCGCTCAAGCTCGAGGGCTACAAGACGCACCGCATGAAGGTGTACGTCGCGCCCGAGTCGACGCTGAAGCTGCACTACGACATGCAGAAGGGCCAGGGCGAGTCCTTCGAGGACCTCTCGAAGGACGCCCGTGAGAGCGAGGTCCGTCGCGAGCGGGAGCAGGAGCAGCGCTGGAGCGAGGACGAGGCGCGCGCGGAGAAGGACGAGACGGTCGCCGTGGGCGGCCGCCTCGCGCTGAAGGTGCGCCCGGACGACGCCTCGGTCTACGTGGACGGTGCCTTCCGCGGCTCGGCCCGCGAGGCTTCCTCGCTGAAGCTCGCGCCGGGACGGCACCGGATCGAGGTCGTGCGGCCCGGGTTCCGCACCCTCGAGCGCGAGGTGGAGATCGTTCCCGGCGACACGACCGATCTCACGATCGAGCTGGAGAAGCCGTCAATCTAGGGCATGCCGGCGGCGGTCGCGCCGGAACCGCTGCCGAACAGCTCGCGGAAGATGCGGCCGGCCACGGCGGAAGCGCCGTGGCCGCTGCCGTGCCTGAGGAAGACCACGACCGCCAGCTCCGGGTTGTCCGCCGGGGCGTAGGACGCGAACCAGCCGAGCTGCGAGCAGGTGCCGGTCTTGCCGGCCACCGCCACCTCGGCGTCGAACGCGGCGCTCGCGCTGCCCTCGTTGACCGCGCCGGCGAAGCCCGCGGCGAGACCCTCGAACCGCGTCGTCGCCGGGAGCCGCCACCGCTCGAGGGTCGCGAAGCCCTCGGGGCCGCTCACCTGTGGCTTCAGGATGACGCCGCCGTTGACCGTCGCCGAGATCAGGACGGCGAGCTGCACCGCGGAGGTCGCGATGCCTTCCGCGTGGCTCGAGAGGTGGCCCACCGCCTCCGGCCGGACGAAGGCGGGCACGACCCCCGCGGATTCCCCGGTCAGGTTGATGCCCGACGGCTCCCCGAGCCCGAGCAGGTGCGCGTAGCGCTGGACCCTGTCGTAGCCGAGCTGCTCCCCGACCCACTCGAAGTACGGGTTGCACGAGACCGCGAGCGCGCGCCGCAGGTCGATCGGCCCGTGGCCCGCCCACATCCAGCATCCCTTGCGGCAGCGGTAGATCGTGTCCGGCGTGATCACGCCTTCCGAGAGGCCGGCGATCCCCACGACGATCTTGAAGACCGAGCAGGGCTGGAAGGCCCGCTGCATCCCGAGCGCGGGGTTCACGAGCGCGTGGACGCGTACCCGGGGATCTTCGACCGGCTGGAAATGCCGCTTCGGAGATTCCTTTTCAAGAAATTCGAGTCTTTGCCTGTAA
>JBGPQQ010000051.1:0-11761 GCA_041489115.1 Vicinamibacteria bacterium
GCGACGCTGGCGTTGCGGCGGAACCCGGTGCCGTACGCCTACTCGCCGGTCGTGTCGGACCGTAAGGGACGGATCCTGTCGATCGCCGGCCGGCCGCGGCGCGCCCGCGGCGCCGTCACGATGTTCGCGAGCGTGCACGTCCTGGACCCCGCGCTCCTCGACCGCCTGCCCGAGGGGCCCTCGGACAGCGTGCTCGATCTCTACATCCCGCTGCTGGCCGAGGGCGCGCACCTGCAGGGCGTGCGCACGCGGGGCGCGTGGTACGATTTCGGCCGCCCCTCGCTCTACCGCGACGCGCAGCTGCGGCTGCTGCCGGGCCGGGGCCGGGACCGCGTGCTCGTGGACGGGAAGGCGCGGGTCGCCGCGACCGCCCGCCTCCGAAGGTCGGTGGTGGGGAGCGGGGCGCGCGTCGCGGGCGGCGCGCGGGTCGAGCGCAGCGTGCTGTGGGACGGGGCGGTCGTCGAGGCGGGCGCGCGCGTCTCGGGCGCGATCGTCGCGACGGGCGCGGTCGTGCGGGCGGGGGAGCGGGCGGAAGACGTGATCGTGCTGCCGGCGGCGGCGCTCGACGCGGGCGTCGGGGCCGGCGGCCGGGTGGAACGGCGGGGAGACATGGCGTGGGTGGAGCTTCTTTGAGCCTGGGAAAGACCGGCGTCGCGGGGGCGGACGACGAGGGGGCGATCGCCCTCATCCACCAGTACCTGGAGGAGAAGCGCCCCCGGGACGCGGGCGAGATCCGGGTGGTGGCCATGTCCGGCGACGCCTCCACGCGCCGGTACTACCGCCTGGTGGACGGGGGCGCGAGCTTCGTGCTCGCGCTCTACCCCGAGCCCTTCCTGCCCGAGGAGCTCACGTACCTCTCGGTCCACGCCCTGCTGCAATCGTACGGCCTGCCCGTGCCCGCGACCGTGGACGTGGACGGCCCGCGCGGAATCGTGCTGCAGGAGGACCTGGGCGACCGGACGCTGCAGGAGGTTCTGAAGGACGCGAGCGACGGCAAGCGCGACGAGCTCTACCGCGAGGCGGTCGACGAGGTCGCCCAGCTCCAGCTCAAGTCCGGGCAGAGCCCGCAGAAGGCGGACTGCTTCCGGATCGCGTTCGACATCGAGAAGCTGTCCTGGGAGCTGCACTACTTCCTCAAGCACTTCCTCGAGGGCCACCGCGGCGGCGACCTCACGGTGGAGGACCGCGCCACGCTGTCGGAGGCCTTCCACGAGCTGAGCCACGAGATCGCGTCCTGGCCGGGCGTCCTCTGCCACCGCGACTACCACAGCCGCAACCTGATGCTGCACGCCGGGCGGCTCTACTGGATCGACTTCCAGGACGCGCGCATGGGACCGGCGACCTACGACCTCGCCTCGCTCCTGCGCGACGCGTACGTGGACGTGCCCGAGGAGCTGCAGGAGGACCTCAAGGAGCGCTTCCGGCAGACGGCGGCGCCGGACGAGCCGCGCGAGGTCTTCCGCCGGCGCTTCGACCTCATGTGCGTGCAGCGGAACCTGAAGGCCCTCGGGACGTTCGGCTTCATGGCCACGGTGCGGCAGAACCCGGTGTACCTGCCCTACATCCCGCGCACGCTCGCCCACGTGAGGCGCAACCTCTCGCGCTACCCGGAGCTGGAGCGGCTGTGGCGCACGCTCGTCCGGCACGTGCCGGAGCTCGGCTGACGGAGACAAGCGACATGAAGACGGTGCGGATCGAGGAGTTCCGGGGCCACGCCGGCGAGGAGGTGCTCGTTCGGGGCTGGATCCACAACAAGCGCTCGAGCGGCAAGCTGCAGTTCCTGATCGTCCGGGACGGCTCGGGCTTCGCGCAGGCGGTCGTCTCGAAGAAGGCGGTCCCGCCGGAGGCGTGGAACGCGCTCGAGAAGGCCGGGCAGGAGTCGTCGGTCGAGCTCGCGGGCAAGGTGCGCGAGGACCCGCGCGCCCCCGGGGGCTTCGAGGTGGACGTGGCGTCGGCCACCGTGCTGCAGGCCGTGCACGACTACCCGATCACGCCGAAGGACCACGGGACGGCGTTCCTGATGGAAAACCGCCACCTGTGGCTGCGCTCGACGCGCCAGCACGCGATCGCCCGCGTGCGCCACACTGTGGTGAAGGCGATCCGGGACTACCTCGACGACCAGGGGTACCTCCTCGTGGACACGCCGATCTTCACCCCGGCGGCGTGCGAGGGGACGACGACCCTCTTCGGCGTGCCCTACTTCGACGAGGGCACGGCCTACCTGACCCAGAGCGGCCAGCTCTACAACGAGGCGACCGCGGCCGCGCACGGGAAGGTCTACTGCTTCGGCCCGACGTTCCGGGCGGAGAAGTCGAAGACCCGGCGGCACCTCACCGAGTTCTGGATGGTCGAGCCGGAGATCGCGTTCGCCCACCTCGACGACGCGGTGGCGCTCGCCGAGGGACTCGTCTGCTCCGTCGTCGCCCAGGCCCTCGACAAGCGGAAGGAGGACCTGAAGGTCCTCGAGCGCGACACCGCGAAGCTCGAGAACGTGACGGCGCCCTTCCCGCGTCTGCACTACGCCGACGCCATGAAGCTCCTGCACGCGAAGGGCTCCGAGACGCCGATGGGGAGCGATTTCGGCGGCACCGACGAGACGATCATCGCGGGGGAGTACGACCGGCCGGTGGTGGTGCACCACCTCCCTTCGGCGATCAAGGCCTTCTACATGGCCCCGGACCCGGAGCAGCCGGAGTACAGCCTCTCCGCCGACATCCTCGCGCCCGAGGGCTACGGCGAGATCGTGGGCGGGGGCGAGCGCCTGGCCGACCACGACCTGCTGGTGAAGCGCATCCGCGAGCACGACCTGCCGGAGGAGGCGTTCCGCTGGTACCTCGACCTGCGGCGGTTCGGGACGTTCCCCCACGCGGGCTTCGGGATGGGCGTCGAGCGCGTCGTCACCTGGATCTGCGGCATCGACCATCTGCGCGAGACGATCGCGTTCCCGCGCACGCTGTACAGGATCTATCCCTGATGTGGGGGGTGCTGCGCCGCACCCCCCACCCCCCCCGCTCGCTGCGCGGGAGTGAATCCCGCTGCGCTCGCTGCCCGTTGCCTCGAGCGGCGAGCTGGAACCTGGGTCTGTAGGTGCTGGCGGTTTACGTATCGGGGCACGGGTACGGGCACTCGACGCGGACGGCGGAGGTGCTCCGCGCGGTCCGCGAGCGGGCGCCCGGCCTGGCGATCGCGGTGTGCACCTCGGCTCCGGCGTTCCTGTTCGAGCGCGTGGTCGCCCCGCCGCTGACGGTGCGCCGCGTCGAGTGCGACGTCGGCCTCGTACAGAAGGACGCTCTGGTCATCGACGAGGCCGGCACGGTCGGGGCCTGGCGGGCCTTCATGGCGGGATGGGACGGGCGTGTCGCGCAGGAAGCCGCGTGGCTCCGCCAGGCCGGGGCGCGGCTCGTCCTCGGCGACATCCCGCCGCTGGCGTTCGCCGCGGCCGCGGAAGCCGGGGTCCCGTCCGTGGCCCTCGGCAACTTCTCCTGGGACTGGATCTACGGCCACCTGGCGGCCCGGGTGCCGGCCCTCGCCGAGGCGGCGGCCCGGGCCGGCGAGGCGTACGCGCGGGCGGACCTGCTGCTGCGGATGCCGTTCGCGGGCGACCTCAGGGCGTTCAGGCGCATCGAGGACGTGCCGCTCGTGGTGCGGAGGCCGGCGGTGGGGAAGGTCGAGGCGCGCCGACGCCTGGGGCTCGACGGGCGCCCCGCCGTCCTCCTCTCGTTCGGCGGGCTGGGCCTGCCCGGCCTCCGGCTGGCCGCGCTCGGCTCGCTGGCCGGGTACCGGTTCCTGCTCACCGGCCGGGCGGGAGACGGCCCGGTGCCGGCGAATCTCCGGTGGCTCGCCACCCCGGCGCTGGAGGCGGCCGGGCTCGAGTACCCGGATCTCGTCGGCGCCGCCGACGTGGTGGTGACCAAGCCCGGCTACGGCATCGTGACAGACTGCATCGGGGCCGGGACGCGGCTCGTCTACACCGACCGCGGCGACTTCCCGGAGTACCCGATCATGGTGGGGGAGATG
This sequence comes from Vicinamibacteria bacterium, assembly GCA_041489115.1. Taxonomy (GTDB): domain Bacteria; phylum Acidobacteriota; class Vicinamibacteria; order Fen-336; family Fen-336; genus DATBSL01. The sequence goes on from JBGPQQ010000051.1 coordinate 4,018, forward strand.
CCGCGCTACCTGCCGGCCGTGTTCGCGTCGAACGAGGACGTCCGCGAGGGCCGCCTCGGTCCCGTGCTCGAGGCCGTTTTGGCCCTCCCCTTCCCCGATCCTCCCCGCACCGACGGCGCATCCGTCGCCGCCGAGAAGCTCCTCGCCTTGCTGTAGGCAACCCTGGGGGGTGTGGGGGACCGGGGGCCCCCACATCAAAGGAAGCTGGGCACGGGCTGGTCGTCGATGGTGGCCAGTCCCCAGGCGCCCCGATGACGAAGGCCAGCTCGCCCGATTCCCTCAAAGCCCTATGTACGCCAGCCCGTGCATGGCGTACTTCCTGATCTCGGCCTCGTGCTTCCGGAAGAGCTCGACGTTGGCCTTCGGCACCTCCAGGACCTCCCCCGCCTCCTGGCCGAGCTCCGTCATCTGCTCCTGGAGCTTCTTTACGTCGTCCTCCGAGACCCCGCCGGTCCCGGGCACGCCCTCCGTCCGGGCGGCCTCCAGACCCGCACGCATGGCCTCGTTCGTGCCCTTCGCCGCCTCGGCCATCGACTCGGAGACGGCCTCGGCCGGCATCTTTCCGGAACGCTTCTCCGCGTCGGAAGCCCAGGCGCTCTTGTAGACCGCGAGCTGGATGTCCCGGTACTCGGCCTCGCTCATCCCGAGCTGCGCGAGGGACTTCATCTGCGCAAGCCGTATCTCGCCGAAGACCTCGGCGAGCTTGCCGCCCGCCGACCAGAGGTCGGACGGCGTGAGCTTGTCGCCGGCGCTCTCCGACTTCTTCTGCAGGCTCCGCAGCTCGGGCTCGTACCGCTCGTACACGGAATAGACCCGCTTGCGGGTCTCGAGGAAGGTCAGGAGGCGCGGCTCGGCGATGACGCCGTCGGCGGGCCGCGTGTAGGCGTTGGCGTTCGCCTTCTTCTCCCAGCGGTCGATCTCGCTGGCCTTCGCCGCGATCTTCTCGAGCCCGCCGGTGGCCTCGGTGACCTTGCCCTTGGCCCACCAGGCGCCCCACCCGACGACGCCGACGACGGCGACCCCCCCCAGTAAGAGGAGGCACCCGCAACCGATCGCGATCTTCGCGCCCGTCCCCATGGCCATGGATTTCCCCCCCGGAAGCGTGCTCGGCGGGAGTATAGCGGGGAGCGGGGCGGGAGTCGCGGTACAATGAGTGGAAGAAGGCTCGCGAGGGCCCTCCCGAGGAGGACGAATGGAACCGACGTGGCACGACGGCCTGAGCCGGACGGCCCTGGTGGAGCTGGTCGAGGGGCTGCTCCTGGCGATGGACAAGTCCGTGCCGCGGCTGGACGCCATCGCCCACCACCTCTCGCTCATGTCGCAGCAGGGCGAGGAGACGGAGGTGCTCGGGGGGATCAGCGACCAGATCGCCGACATCGGCGACGAGCTCTACGCCGCGAGCGACCGCGACAAGCTCCGCGAGTGGGGCAACGAGATCGACGCGACCGGCAAGGCCCACTGACCTTGGCCGCGGGCGAGGCGAAGACCGTCGGCATGCTCTCGCTGGGTTGCCCGAAGAACCTCGTGGACGGCGAGGTCATGCTGGGGCGCCTGCAGGGGGCCGGCTACCGCCTGGTCGCCGACGCGAAGCAGGCCGACGTCGTCGTCGTCAACACCTGCGCCTTCATCGACCGGGCGAAGCAGGAGTCGGTGGACGCCATCCTCGAGATGGCGCACGAGAAGGAAACCGGCCGGGCGAAGCGCCTCGTGGTGACGGGCTGTCTCACGCAGCGCTACGACGCCGACCTGCGGAAGGAGATCCCGGAGATCGACGCCACGCTCGGCACCGGCCAGGTGGACGAGATCGTACGGGCCGTGGGCGGGGAAGGCACCTCGCTCGAGGAGGCGGGGCCGGGGCTCCCGACCTGGGTCTACGACCACACCGCGCCGCGCATCCTCTCGACGCCTCCCTGGCTCGCCTACGTGAAGATCAGCGAGGGGTGCGACTACACCTGTTCCTTCTGCATCATCCCGACCCTGCGCGGCCGGCATCGCAGCCGCAACGTCGAGGACGTGGTGGCCGAGGCGAGGGCCCTCGCCTCGCGGGGCGTGCGCGAGATCGTCCTGGTGGCGCAGGACTCGACGCGGTACGGCCTCGACCACGGGGTGCGCGACGGGCTGGCCTACCTGCTGCGCCGCCTCGGCCGGATCGACGCGCTTCGCTGGATCCGCGTGATGTACGCCTACCCGTCCACGCTGACCGACCCGATCCTCGACGCCATGGCGTCGGAGGAGAAGGTCGTCAAGTACGTGGACATCCCGCTGCAGCACGCGAGCGAGCCGGTCCTCAGGCGCATGAAGCGGCCCACCGGCCGCGGCAACCTCCTGGGGATGGTCGAGCGCATCCGCGAGCGCGTCCCCGGCGTGGCGATCCGGACCTCCTTCATCGTGGGCTTCCCGGGCGAGACCGAGGAGGACTTCGAGCGCCTGCAGGGCTTCGTGAAGGACGGCCAGTTCGACAACGTGGGCGTCTTCACGTTCTCGGACGAAGAGGGGACGAGCTCGTTCGACCTGCCCGGTCGCGTTCCCGCTCGCGTGAAGGAATCGCGGCGCCGCAAGGTCATGGCGCTGCAGAAGAGGATCTCGAAGCGCAGGAATCGGGCGCGCCTGGGCGAGCGGGTCGAGGTGCTGGTCGAAGGCACGCACCCCGAGAGCGACCTGCTGCTGCGAGGCCGCCTCCCCTCCCAGGCGCCCGAGATCGACGGCCAGGTCATCATCAACGACGGCACCGCCGAGCCCGGCGCCTTCGTCACCTGCGAGGTGACGGAGGCCCACCCCTACGACCTGGTGGCCAGAATCGTCTGAGCCGCGGCTAGGCTGGGGCGCCCTACCAGACGAGGCGGACTCCGAGCTGCATCTGCCGCGGGTCGCCGAGGCCACTCGCGATCGTGCCATCGAAGTTGAACACCAGGTTCTGGTAGCTGGGCTGCTTGTAGTTCTTGCCTCCGAAAAGGTTGAACACCTCCGCGATCGGCTGGACGGCGATCCGGTCGCTGAGCCGGAACTCGCGGGAGAGACGCAGGTCGAGCGAGGAGAACTCGTTGTCCTTGCGCCCGGTGTTGCGCTGCACGATGGAGCCGTCCGGGCCGATGCGGTCCGAGGCGGGGCCGAAGACCTGCTGGGAAACCTGGCCGCTCGCGCTCAACGAGAGCGGCTGCGCGGAGCGGTAGGCGTAGCGCAGGTTGACGTTGACCTTGCCGGGCGCCACCCAGAGCAGGAAGGCGTTCAGGCGGTGCCGCTGGTCGCGGTCGGAGTAGCCGTACTCGGCCGCGAGGTCGTCGTACCGGATGTAGCGGTAGGTGAACGGATCGCGTTCCTGGTCGTCGTCGGACTTGTCCCACGACAGCGTGTAGTTGGCCTGGAACTGGTAGTTCCGCGAGAACCGCTTGTTGAGGCCGAGGGTGATCCCGTGGTAGCGGCTCTTGCCGGTGGCCTCGACGCTCGTGAGGCCGCCGCCGCCGGAGGTGCCGCAGGCGATGCCGTTCGTCCCGCCGACCCCGAGCCCCGTGCCCCAGGGGCAGCCGAACGCGGTGTCGTTCCGCTCGAAGAAGCGCGTGATGTGGTCGCCGCGGGCGTAGTTGTACTGGACGAGCAGCGCCAGCTCGGGGACGAGCTCCCGCTCCACCGCCACCGACGTCGAGAACGTGCGGGGGTTCTGGAAGCCCTCGTCGAACATGAAGACCGCCGGATGGTCCGGCGTGCCCTGGCCCGCCTCGGGCGGCAGCAGGTTCGGATACGTCGGCGGCGTTACGCCGAAGCCGTTGAAGAAGCTCGCCCGGAAGGCGTTCTGCGCGCGGCTGCCGTTCGTGGAGCGCGAGGAGGCGAGGTTCAGGCCAGGGATGCGGGCGTAGAAGAGCCCCCCGTTCAGCCGCACGACCGTCCTCCCGTCACCCTTCGGGTCCCAGGAGACTCCCAGGCGCGGCTGCCACATCTGGTAGTCCGAGGGGATCGTACCGTCCGAGGGGAACCGGAACGTGCCGTAGGCGTTCGTCACGGTCTTGCCGATGAAGCCGTTGTAGAACACCTCGCTCGGCGGGGTGATGGGGTCGGCCTGCTTCTGCGACTCCCAGCGCAGGCCGTACTGGACGGTGAGCTTCGGGCTCGGCTGCCACTTGTCCTGGGCAAAGAAGGCGAGCTCGGTCTGCGGGATGTCCTGGGTGCCGGCCTCCTCAGCGCTCAGGCCCCCGACCCCGAACTGCTGCAGGAACAGGAGCAGCGGCCCGGTGATGTCCGTCCCCGCCGGGCACATGCCCGTCTCGGACGTGGTGCCGTCGGAGCACTCGACGTACTTCGGGTTCCGCGCGTAGTTCAGGAAGCCGTCCGTCGAGCCGAAGATGTAGCGGCCGTTCTGGAAGCCCCGGAAGGTCTGGTTGGAGTGCACGCGGTTGAGCTCCACCCCGAACTTCATCGCGTGGCGCCCCTTGATGACCGAGACGTTGTCGTTGAACTGGACGCGCTCGTCGAAGTAGTCGACGGGGATGAAGAACGGCATCCCGAAGCGGTAGGCCTTGCCAAAATCGAAGGCGGTGTCGGGGAGAGGGCGGCTCTGCCCCGCGATGGTGGGCCCGCCGTACGGCCGCGGGCGGTACTCGCGGGCCCACTGGAAGCGGAACTCGTTGAGCAGCGTGGTCGAGAGGTTGGAGATCACCGAGCCGGTCACCGCGTGCGAGTAGTCCTTCTCGACGGCGTTGGCGCTCGTGCCCCACGAGTCCACGTCGAAGGTGCCGTTCTTCTGCTCGGACCAGGTGTAGCTGTAGCGCAGGGTGGCGAGATGGCGGGCGCTCGCCTGCCAGTCGAGCTTCGCCAGGAACACTCGGGCATCGTTGGTCCGCTCGATCGGCGCGTTCTCGTCGGGGCTGCCGATGCTCGCGAAGTAGTCCACGACGCGCGGCTCGATGCGCGCCGGGTCCGCCTGCTTGGTCGAGTCGCCGTTCTGGTAGTCGAGGGCGACGAAGTAGAACAGCTCGTCCTTGCGGATGGGTCCGCCGAACGTGAACCCGAACTGCTGCTGGGAGAACGGGTACTTGGCGGCCTCCGTCCCGTCGGCGTTCTTCGGCGGGGAGGACAGGGCGTCGTCCTTGAAGTACGCGTGCAGGGTCCCGTGCACCTGGTTCGTGCCCGACTTCGTGACCACGTTCACGAAGCCGCCGCTCGACCGGCCGAACTCGGCGGGAGCGCCCTCGGCCACCACCACGACCTCCTGGACGGCGTCGAGGTTGAAGGTGAAGGCCGGGCGCTGGCCGCCCCGCTGCTCGCCGAAGAAGGGGTTGTTGAAATCGGCCCCGTCCACCGACACGTTGTTGTGGATCCCCTTCTGGCCGTTGACGGTCATCTCGTCGCCGTCAGGACCCTGCACGATGCTGACCCCGGGGGTGAGCTTCGCGAAGTCGAGGAAGTTGCGGCCGTTGTTCGGCAGGCCCCTGATCGCCGCCTGGTTGATGCGGTCGGCGCCCTCGGCGCGCGTCGTCTCGATCAGCGACGAGTCGGCGGAGACGACGATCTCCTCCTGGATGCTCGACACCTTGAGGATGAGGGGGAGGTTGGCGGACTGGCCGACGGTCAGCTCGATCCCGTCACGCACGAGCGTGGCGAAGCCCTTCTGGGTCACGGTGACGCGGTAGGGGCCGAGGGGCAGGAGCAGGGCGCGGAAGCGGCCGTCCCCATCCGTGGTCAGGGAGCGCTCGAGGTTCGTGGCGGTGTTCCTGACGGCGACGGACGCACCGGGAACCGGGGCGCCGCTCGGGTCGCTGACCGTGCCCTCGATCACGCCTGTGGTGGCCTGGGCCTGCGCGAATGCCAGCGAGGGAGCGAGCGCGAGAGCACAGAGCAGAAGGTGAGGCCGAAGCAGCCTGTTCAAGTGAATCCTCCTCCAGCCCCGGAGCGGGCGCTGGCGAAACCGGGTCGGTCCGGGAGTGCCCGAAGCTACATCGTGGGAGGCGGCCTTGACAAGCGAATTGAACGGATCGCGAGCATCGGGCGCGTCGGTGGCCGGAAGCGGCTGAATCCGGGGTGCCCGTTTCCTTGCGGCGCCGGCACCTTCCTGCTAGTATCTTCTTTCTGGCATCGGGCGCTGGACCAGAGTGGGCTCGCCCACTCTTTTTTTTGGAGGAGACAACTGACGAGGCAGGAGGGGACCCTCGAAGGGGTGAGGTCTGTCGCGGCGCGGGTGACGGCCGACCACGGCTTCGAGCTCGTCGACGTCGAGATGAAGCGCGCGGCGGGCAACCTGCTCGTGCGCCTCTACGTGGACAAGCCCGGCGGCATCGGGCTCGACGACCTGCAGTCGGTTTCGGAGGAGGTCTCCGCCATCCTCGACGCCGAGGATCCGATCGAGGGCCACTACACCCTCGAGGTCTCCTCGCCCGGCCTCGACCGGCCGCTCAAGACGGAGGACGACTACCGGCGCTTCTCCGGCCGGCTCGCGAGGCTCTCGAGCTACGAGCCGGTCGACGGGCGCCGTCACTGGACGGGACGGGTCGTCTCCTGCGAGGGCGGCGTCGTGACCCTCGACCTCGAGAAGGGCCAGGGCGAGGCCCGTGTGCCCCTCTCGAAGGTCTCCCACGGCCATCTCGAAGTCGAGTTCCCAAGGCACGGATAGCGGGGTAGCACAGGACCCATGGCCAATCAGCTGCGTCAGCAGATCGAGCAGATCAGCCGGGAGAAGAACATCAATCCCGACGTGATCATCGCCGCCATCGAGGACGCGATCCTGACCGCCTCCAAGAAGTACTACAAGGGCGCGGAGGACCTCCGGAGCCGCTTCAACAAGGAGTCGGGCCAGATCGAGGTCTTCGCGGTCAAGCAGGTCGTGGAGACGGTCGAGACCCCCGAGACCCAGATGACCCTCGACGAGGCGCACCAGATGTTCCCGGGCGCCGAGATCGAGCTGGGGCAGGAGATCGAGTTTCCGAAGCCCACCGACGTGCTGGGCCGGATCGCCGCCCAGACCGCGAAGCAGGTCATCTTCCAGAAGGTGCGCGAGGCCGAGCGCGACAACGTCTTCGCCGAGTACTCGGGGCGGGTGAACGAGGTCGTGAACGGCATCGTGAAGCGCCAGGAGATGGGCGACTTCATCGTGGACCTGGGGCGCGCCGAGGCGCTCCTGCCGCGCAAGGAGCAGAGCCGGGCGGAGGCGTACCAGACCGGCGACCGGGTGCGGGTCGCGATCGTGCGCGTGGCGAAGGCGGCCAAGGGCCCCCAGGTCATCGTGAGCCGCACCGACCCCGCCCTGCTCAAGAAGCTCTTCGAGATGGAGGTGCCCGAGATCTACGACGGCACCGTGCAGATCATGGGCGCGGTGCGCGAGGCGGGCGAGCGGGCCAAGGTCGCGGTCATCTCCCGCGAGCGGGACGTCGACCCGGTGGGCGCCTGCGTGGGCATGAAGGGCACGCGCGTGCAGTCGATCATCCGCGAGCTGCGCGGGGAGAAGATCGACATCGTGGAGTGGAGCGACGACCCGGCCACCTTCGTGGTGAACGCCCTCTCCCCGGCCAAGGTGAGCCGCGTCTCGATCCTGAACGAGGAAGAGCGCATCATGGAGGTCGTGGTCGAGGACAAGCAGCTGAGCCTCGCCATCGGCAAGAAGGGCCAGAACGTCCGCCTCGCCGCCAAGATCGTGGGCTGGCGCATCGACATCAAGAGCGAGGAAGAGAAGCGTCGCGAGGTCGAGGCCGAGATGGCGCGCATGGCGCGCGCCGCCGACGAGATCCGGAGCCTCGAGCGGCACGGGGTGGGCGACAAGACC
>JBGPQQ010000052.1:0-11749 GCA_041489115.1 Vicinamibacteria bacterium
CAACGTGAGTTCTTCCGTCCGGGTCATCTTCATCTGTTCACTCCCGCAGCCGGCAAGGCCGGCTTCGCTCGGTCGGTAGCACGCCCACGCGCGCCACTACGCACTAGTCCGTCCAACACTGGAGATAAGCTGCGAACCTCCAATATGCTCAGGGTTCGTCAGCTTCATCTCCTTGTTCGACGGCCCCGTCATACTCTCGCAATTGCACGCTCCCTCAGGGAACGAACGAGCACGCTAGTCCTTGCACATACCTCCACCTGGGAGCGATTGCTCGGCGGTCTTCTGGCCGAATTGGCGGACATTCACGATGAAGTGCGCATCAGAGATGTTCTCCATTGCGCAATACGTGCCCTTGGCCGTGTCGAAGCGAACCATCCAGCCTTCCAATTCACGAAACTCAAACCGGCCCGGGAGTAACCGCTCGGTGTTGACCCTTTGCAGCATGGTCGCCCACTGCTCCACCGCTGCGGCGTCTGGCCCGATCGCGCGCGCGCAGGCGGACGGCAGGAGTATGAACGCGGCCAGCCATAAGCTCCCGGATCTGATCAGCGCCGGCGTGAACTGATTCATTTGGCTCCTCTCGCCTCCAGTAGCCGGAGTCCGTGCGTGGCACTCGCGGCTTGTCCGTCGAACACTCAATTGAACGGGTCGGCGTAGGCGGAATCTCGTGAATAACCAGATCCGTTCATGCCCTGGGCGAGGGGCCGCACGCCGAGGGCGATCCCCCGCCGACTCACGCTGTCACGCGGTTGAGCTGATCCTGGCACCGCGTCGTCGGTCGCGCAAGCCGCATTGTACGGATCTGGGTAACACAAGCGCCGGCGTCGGCTGCCGGCGAGGGGCGCACACGTCACGGGCCACCTCCCTTCCCGTCACAGCTCATCCGCGGGACTTCGGACCCCTCGGCCGCCCCGGTTGAGGACGTGGGTGTAGATCATGGTCGTCTGGACGTCGTTGTGGCCAAGCAGTTCCTGGACCGTCCGGATGTCGTAGCCGGAATCGAGCAAGTGCGTCGCGAACGAGTGCCGGAGCGTATGAGGCGTGGCCGGCTTGGTGAGCTCGGCCCGCCGGACGGCCTCGGCCATCGCCTTTTGCACCACCGTCTCGTGCAGATGGTGCCGGTGCTGGACTCCGGTGTGCCGGTCGGTGTAGTGCGAAGACGCCGGGAACAGGTACTGCCACCCCCACTCGCGGTCCGCTCTGCGGTACTTGTCCGCCAGCGCGAAGGGAAGCGCCGCGCGGCCGAGCCCCCGCCGGAGATCCTCCACGTGGAGGCGGCGCACCCTTTCCAGGTGCCCGAGGAGGTCTTGCCGGCACGAGGCCGGCAGAACGCTCACCCGGTCCTTCGCCCCCTTGCCGTCGCGCACGGTCAGCTCGTTGAGCTCCAGATCCATGTCCTTCACACGGAGGGACAGGCACTCCGCCAGCCGGAGGCCGGCACCGTAGAGGAGGCGGCACACGAGCTGGGGCACGCCGTCCATCTTATCGAGCACGGCCTTGACTTCCCCGCGCGTGAGCACCACGGGCAGGCGCTTCGGCGCCTTGGCCCGCTCGATGCCCTCGATGAGCCCCACGTCCTTGGCGAGAACGCGGCCGTAGAGGAAAAGGAGAGCGCACAGGGCCTGGTTCTGCGTTGATGCGCTCACGCGCTCGTTCACCGCGAGGTGCGAGAGGAAGCCGCGGATCTCGTCGGCGCTCATGTCGGCGGGGTCTCGAAGGCCATAGTGGGTTACAAAGCGCTTGACCCAGTATGCGTAGGCCCGCTCGGTGCGACGGCTGTAGTGCAGGGTCCGGATGGCTTGGCGGAGGCGGTCGAGGAGTAGGATGTGGGCCGACCCCGACGTCCGCGCGGACCCGGCTGGCGTAACGGAACGCCCGGGGCTCCGCGGGGGAGTGAGAGCGTCCAGGGGGGTTGGAAACGGCGGGGGCGTGAGGGCCTCCAGTGGCGTGGAGGTGGGCGAATCCGTCAGACGTTCCAGCACGGGATTGCGTGCGACCCGGATACGCTCAACCATGGGTGCCCCGTCTCTTCTGGCCGGAGACCATAGCACCGTCGCGTGCCGTAGCCGGTCCGTCGAACGAGGGGCCGTCTACGGCACCAAGGCGGGTGTCGGGCGTCGGTACGGATCAAACGATCTATTCCCCTCGAGACCGCCGAGGCGTAAATCCACACAGGAGGAGTCCCTCCATGCTCACCCCCTTCCAACTCGTTCTCGGCGTCGCTGTTCTCGTGGGGCTGGGTGTGCTCTTCGTCTTCGGCCGCCGGCTGGCCGGCGCCTGGATGAAGTACCGCGGCACCCGCGTCGTCGTCTGCCCCGAGAACCGCGAGATGGTCGCGGTGAAGGTGGACGCCGGGCACGCCGCGTTCAGCGCCCCGCAGGGCCGGCCCGACCTGCGACTCGAGTCCTGCACCCGCTGGCCGGAGAAGGCGGGCTGCGGCCAGGAGTGCCTCGGCCAGATCGAGTCGGCCCCCGAGGCCTGCCTCCTGCGGAACATCCTCGCCGACTGGTACCAGGGCAAGAGCTGCGCGTTCTGCGGCCGCTCCTTCCACGCCATCCACTGGCACGACCACGAGCCCGGTCTCCTCGCCCCGCACGGGGCGGTCGTGGCCTGGGACGCTTTCCGGCCGGAGGAGGTCCTGGACGTGCTGGCGACCCACAAGCCGGTCTGCTGGGACTGCCGGGTGGCGGAGAGCTTCCGCCGCGAGCACCCCGAGCTCGTGACCGACCGCCCGCCGAGGCCCGGCCCGCCACCCTCGATGGCCTAGAGCGCGGGACCTACCGCCCCACCGCCGCGCCGTCGGGCGCCCGCCGGTCGCAGCCACTCTCGAGGAGGCCCTCGCGCGCGTTGACGAGGATCGCCTCGGCCACTCCCTGCCCGCCGATCTCCTGCAGCTTGTGCCCACGGGTGGCGAGCGCGTCGATCGTGTCCACGGAGAGCCCGTGCCGCTCGAACTGGATCACGTCGGGCAGCCACTGGTGGTTGAAGCGCGGGGCGTCGATCGCCTCCTGCGCGTTCATGCCGAAGTCGAGGACGTTCAGCAGGGTCAGGAGGACGGTGCTCGGGATGGTGCGCCCGCCCGGGCTCCCGGTGACGAGGTAGGGGCGGTCGCCCCGGACCACGATCGTCGGCGTCATGCTCGACAGCATGCGCTTGCGTGGCGCGGCGAGGTTCGGCTCGGTGCCGACGAGGCCGGTCTCGTCGGTGAGCCCCGGCCCGGCGTTGAAGTCGCCCATCTCGTTGTTGAGCAGGAACCCCGCTCCCGGCACCACGATCTTCGACCCGTAGCCGTCCTCGAGCGTGTAGGTGAGCGCGACGGCGTTGCGGTCGCCGTCCACCACCGAGAAGTGCGTCGTCTCCGCGCTCTCCGCCGGCCACTCGAAGGTGGTGGGCGACGAGACGGAGGCCCGGTCCTCGCGGATCGTCTTCCGGAGCGCCTCCGCGTACCCCTTCGAGACGAGACGGTCGACGGGCATGTCCTTGACGAGGGCGGGGTCCCCGAGCCAGCGCACGCGGTCGGCGAACGCCCGGCGTAGCGCCTCGGCGACGTGGTGGACGTAGCGAGAGGAGCCGAAACCCATCGCCTTCACGTCGTTGCTCTCGAGGACGTTCAGGCACTGGAGGAGCGCCACGCCGCCCGCGCTCGGGGGCGGCACCGTCAGGACCTCGTCGCCGCGGTAGTTCCCGCGCAGCGGGGGACGGCGGTAGATCGTGTACTTCCGCAGGTCCTCGCGGGTGATAAGGCCGCCCCGGGCCTTCATCTCCTTCTCGATGAGCTCGGCCGTCTCCCCCTCGTAGAAACCCCGGACCTGCTTCTCCGCGATGCGCTCGAGCGTCGTCGCAAGGTCCGGCTGCCGGAGCACGTCGCCCATCTCGTAGGGCACGCCCTGCCGGGAGAACTGGGCGATCGAGGCCGGGTACCGCTTCATCTGCGGCAGCACCTCGCGGAGCGACCGCGCGAGGCCGTCCGACACCATGAAGCCGTCGCGCGCGAGCGAGATCGCGGGCTGCAGCAGGTCCTTCCACGGCATCCGCCCGTTGTCGGTCCATGCCAGGTGCAGGCCCGCCACCGTGCCGGGCACGCCCACCGCGAGGGGGCTGTCGTGGTGGAGGTCGTGGCTGTACTTGCCGTCGCGCAGGAACAGGGTCGGCGTGGCGGCGGCCGGGGCCTGCTCGCGGAAGTCGTACACGGCGGCCCCGCCGCTCGCCGCGCGCATCAGGAGGAACCCTCCCCCGCCGAGATTGCCCGCCGTGGGGTGGACGACGGCGAGGGCAAAGGCGGTCGCCACCGCCGCGTCCACGGCGTTACCCCCGGCTATCAGCACCTCCATCCCCACCTGCGACGCGATCGCGTTCTGCGACACGACCATGCTGTTGCGGGCGCGAACGGGGACCGAGCCAGCCTCGGCGAGGGAAGCCGCCGCGGCCAGGACGAGCACGAGGAGAGAGCGGGCCTTCATTCGGCGAGGCTACCACCGGCCCGCGTCCCGCTTCCAGTCCTGCTGGGTTTGTGGTCTCATCCCGGGCATCGAGGTGCCGCCATGCTCTCGTCCCTCGCCCTGGTCGCCGCCCTCGCCGCCCCCCCGTCCGACGCCGGGACCCCGCGCACGCTCCGGCTCGACTACTTCCACACCGCGAGCGCGGCGGAGGAGCGCTTCGCCCTCGACGGCCTCGTCCTCGAGGGCCCCTGGCCCGGCAACCCCGCCCGGCCGATCGACGACACGAACCTCGGCAAGTACCTGTTCCACGTGATCGACCGCGCCACGAACCGGACCCTCTACTCGCGCGGGTGCGCGAGCATCTGCGGCGAGTGGGAGACGACCGACGAGGCGAAGCGGGCGTTCCGCACCTTCCACGAGTCGCTGCGCTTCCCGGAGCCGAAGGCCCCGGTGCAGGTCGTGCTGAAGAAGCGCGACGCCGCGGGGCTCTTCCGCGAGGCGTGGTCGGTGGCGGTGGACCCGATGGACCCGACCATCGACCGCACGGGCCCGCCCGCGGGCAAGGTGTGGGCCGTCCTGGAGAACGGCGCGCCGCGCGACAAGGTGGACCTTCTCCTCCTCGGCGACGGCTACACCGCGGCCGAGATGGGGAAGTGGCACGCCGACGCGAGGCGCCTGACCGACATCCTGTTCTCCGCCTCGCCCTTCAAGGAGCGCAAGGCCGACTTCAACGTGTGGGCGCTGGACACCCCGTCCGAGGAAAGCGGCGTGGCCCGGCCCTCGGACGGCGTCCACCGGCGCTCGGCGCTCCGCGCGACGTACGACGCCTTCGGCTCGGAGCGCTACGTCCTGGACTTCGACAACAAGCGGGTGCGCGAGGTCGCGGCCGCGGCCCCCTACGACGTGATGGAGATCGTCGTCAACGGGAGGAAGTACGGGGGCGGGGGCATCTTCAACCTCTACGCCACGGTGGCCTCGGACAACGCCTTCACGCCCTACGTCTTCGTGCACGAGTTCGGCCACCACTTCGCCGGCCTCGCCGACGAGTACTACACCTCAGACGTGGCCTACGGCAGCACGCCCGAGCGTCCCGAGCCCTGGGAGCTGAACGCCACCGCCGACCCGGCGTCCCCGAAGTGGAAGGACCTCGTGGCCGCGGGGACGCCCCTGCCCACGCCGTGGGCGAAGGAGGCCTTCGAGGCGGCGCAGAAGGACATCCAGGCCCGCCGGCGGAAGATCCGGGCCGAGAAACGGCCCGAGGAGGAGATGGAGGCCCTCTTCCGCGAGGAGCAGAAGAAGGTGGACGCGCTCCTGGCCGCGGGGGAGCACGCCACGGCGGTGGGGGCGTTCGAGGGCGCGATGTACGAGGCGAAGGGCTACTACCGGGCCCAGGCGAACTGCATCATGTTCACCCGGCACACGGAGTTCTGCCGAGCCTGCCGCCGGGCGATCGAGCGGGTGATCGACCTCCAGGCCCGTCCGGCCCCGTAGGGCCGGCCCCCTCCGGCGTTATCATGGGGCGATCGTGACGGAGACGAAGGACGAGGGGCCGAGCCTCTTCGTGCAGAGCCTGCCGGGGTCGTTCTCCGACCTCGGCCCGCTCGGCCGCGAGGTGTCGCTCGACCCGCACGCCGTGCTCTGGAAGGAGGGCGACCCCGGCGACCACGTGGTCCTGCTGCTCGAGGGCCGCCTCGTGGTCACCCACCAGACGCCGGACGGCGAGGAGATCACGATCCGCCACCTCTACCCGGGCGCCGTGGCGGGGGAGATGGCGGCCCTCGACGGCCAGGCGCGCTCGGCCACCGTGCGGGCCCACGGCGCCTCGCGCGTCCTGCTCATCCCGGCCGGGAGCTTCCGGGAGTTCCTGCGGAAGCGAACGGACCTCCTCGAGCAGCTCTTCTGGCTGCAGGTCGAGCGGGTGCGCAGCCTCACCTGGCGGGTGAGCCGCACCCACCACCGCGCGATCACCGACCCCCTGACCGCCCTCTACAACTACGGCTTCTTCCGCGAGCGGCTGGGCATGGAGCTCGAGCGGGCCCAGCTCACTGGCGATCCCGTCGCGCTCGCCATGTTCGACATCGACCACTTCAAGAGCTACAACGACAGCCACGGCCACCCGGAGGGCAACCGCGTCCTGCAGAAGGTGGCGGAGCTCCTCCGGAAGACCGGGCGCCGCGGCGACGTGCTGGCGCGCTACGGGGGCGAGGAGTTCGTGGCTCTGCTCTACGGCGCCACCGCCTCCGACGGTTGGCGCTTCGCCGAGGCCTTCCGCTCCGCGGTCGCGGCCCAGGGGTTCCCGGGGGAGTCGAGCCAGCCCCTCGGGCGCATCACCGTGAGCGCCGGCGTGGCGACCTTCCCCCTCGACGCGCAGGACGACATCGCCCTCATCAAGGCCGCGGACGCGCGGCTCTACCGGGCCAAGGAGTTCGGCCGCAACTGCACGATCGGGCCGGAGGCCGAGCCCCGGTGAGGCCGGCCGCCGCCGCGGCGCTCCTGGCCCTCGCCGCTCCTCCGTCCGTGCACGGCGGGGAGATCCCTGGTGCGGTGATCGTCCTCGAGGCGGCGCCGGGCACGCCGGGCAGCGATCCCTCCGCCGCCCCGCCCCGGTTCGTCCTGCTCAAGGACGGCCAGGTGTTCGTGGGCGGGACCGAGCGCCTCGAGGCCGGGCGCCTCGAGAAGGACGAGACCTCGGCGCTCCTCAAGCGTGTCGAGGCGGTGCGCAAGCTCCCCGGGCTCGCGCTTGCCCCCGACAGGGGGTCCGCCCCCGCGGGCGGGTCGCCGGTTTCGCTGGGTGGCGACCCGGCGAGGACGGTGCGGCTGCGGCTCCTCGAAGGCAAGCCGCTCGAGGTCGTCGCCACGGGGGACCCGGCGGCCGCGCCCCCCGCCCTGGCGCCGCTCGCGACGTTCCTCGCCGACCTCCTGCGATACCACCACCCGAGCCTGCGGCCGTACGCACCCTCGTCCTACGCGATGGCGGTCCGCGAAGCGCGCCTCGCCGGCGGCTGCCGCGCGTGGGGGTTCGCGTTCCCGATCGCCCAGGCCCTCGCCCCTCCGCGCACGGTGTCGGCCGCCGAGGCGGCGGGTTGGCCCACGGGCGCCCGCCCGGCCTCCGTGTGCGCGGACGACCGCCGCTACGTCGTCACGCTTCGCCCCCTGCTCCCCGGCGAGCAGCCGTAGGAGCCGTCGAGCAACGTCTTCGAGGCGACGATCCAAGCTTCACCGGGGACGAACACATTCACGGTGGAGGCGACGGACACGAGCGGCAACGTGACTTCGATCCAAATGGGAATCTCGCGACGAAGGTCGAAGGCGCCGACACGTGGACGTATGAGTGGAATCCAGAAAACCAACTGAAACGCGTCTTGAAGAACGGAGTCGAGCAAGCTCGCTTTGCCTACGACCCGAACGGGCGCAGGGTCGAGAAGGTGGCCGGCGGGGTCACGACCAGCTACCTCTACGACGGTGCTGAGGTCCTGCGAGAGGTGACGAGCGGCGCCGCCTTGAAGTTTGTTCATGGACGGGGCGTTGACGAGCCACTGGCGCGAGAGGATGGATCAGGTACCCTGACTTACTTCCACGCCGACGGACTCGGCAGCATCGTGAAGAGAACGAGCCAAGTGGGCGCTGTCGTGCACGAGTACCGATACGACGCCTGGGGCAACATCGAGACGGGCGCGAGCGAACCGGGCTACTCGTTCACCGGCAGAGTGGGACCCCGAGACCGGGCCCTACTACTACAGAGCTAGATACTACGATCCCAAGATCGGGAGGTTCATCAGCGAGGACTCGGTCGGGTTCCTCGGCGGGGTGAACTTCTACGCATACGCGGCGAACAACCCGGCCCGTTGGATCGATCCGCTGGGGTACGACTACATCACCTATGCTCCGTCAACCAAGACACTCCAGTGGCACCTCGATGACAACAGCGTGCTTCTCGCCGTAGACAATGTCGTGACGGGGCCTTTCGACAATGGCGCAATACCTCACCGGCACTACAAGGGCTGGGAGTTAGTGCCGACAACGACGACAGTGGACCTCGGTACGGTATGCAGGGGACAAGACGCGGGCTGGAAGCTGCGACTCGATCCCCAGTTTGACACGAGAGACGCACAGTTCCCGAACGGCCGCGATCGCCTACTGCTTCATCCCGATGGGCGCAAGATCGGGACGCAAGGCTGTATCGGAGTTCCTTGCGGGTTGGCGGCCGACGCTGTCAAGATGCTTCTGGATACTTACCTCGCTGCGACGCACTCGGTGATTGACGTGTACGTGGGCGACGGCGGAGGTGGAGCAGTACCGTGATGCAGCTCAGTCTAGTCGTGACGCTCTTGGTCGGAATCAGTGTGGCTGCTGGAGAGGCGCCGGCCCAGATGGCGCCTGTGAGCAAACGGCAGCGGATCGCAACAATCGGAGAGTTCTTCGAGGCGATGGGCTCTGAGCAGCGACCGACAATCGCGAAGTTCGAACATCTGTTTGGTCCACACAGCGAAGAGGAACTCATCCTACAACTGCGATACCTGGGCGATCGGAGCCCAATGGACGTGCCCGCAGATCCCGCGATGGTCCGGCGTGTCAACGAACGGCTCGTGCACCCGACACGCCATGCGTCCTTGTTTCTGTGCTTTCTACGGCGCGAGATGCCGGAGCTGCGCTCGGGGAGGTGGCACGTCACGAATGTGATCCGTCGCGAGAAGGCTGGCGAGGAGATCTATACCGTCAGTGTTGGTGGACTGAAGGTGTCCTTCGGGTTCCCAATCGGTGATGACTACATCGGGAGTCTCGTGGATGCCAAAGACACCATAGTCAGCGCTGGGCGCTTCTTGCCGCTCTGTCGGCTGAACGCTTGCTGCCAGTGATTCTTGCGGGCGCGTGAACTGCGATTGGATGGTCAACCGGCCGGCGCCCCCGCGGTTCTGCCGTGTTGGCCAACGTTGGGCCACCTGCCACGCAGCGACGCACGAAATGAGGATGGCACCGCATACGCCCGGACGACCCTGTGCCCCCTGGCTGACGGACGGCGGCGGCTCTCTATGAGGGTACCGGCTCCGGCGGCAGCCGTGAACGGACTGGCCGACCCGCTGCTGACGAGGGCTCCGTGCAACTCGGGGATGCAGTCTGACAGGGCCGGCGCGAGCGATGGAGCCCTGCAGCTGATCGCGCGGTGGGCCGGGAGCGCTCGCCGGTCCTGTGGCGGCCGGCTGCCGGCTGCGCTGCCTCTGCCGGCCCAGCCCCGCGCCTGGACGGGCGCCGTCCCTACGCCCGCAACGTCGGCGACGGCGTGAGCGAGCTCGTGCCCGCGCCTTTCGCCGCGCCGTGGCTTCGCTTTGGCTGAGGGCTCGGCCGTCACGCCGCGTGCGGGTCTGCCCCGGACGCGGCAGGCGGCGCGCCGGCCGCGGTGGTGGTGTGGCGCCGCAAACGCGCACGTCACCCTGTAAGACCATGCGCGGTCCTTCTGTGGTGGTGACGCGTGCTACGCTCCTGGACGGCAAGCGACGAGGCGGAGCAGACAAGTGACAGACAAGCTGCCGCGCCTGAAGCCCGACGGACTCATCACCCCGGAGGTGGGACCTTGGGGTGAGCGCAAGTACCGTTTGGTCGCGAACTACGCATCGATGTTCTCGACCTCGATGAAGGACAAGTGGGAGTGCCGGGTGTACATCGATCTCTTTGCGGGCTGCGGACGGGCCAAGCTCGAGGGGACCTCGCAGATCGTCCCCGGATCGCCGCTCCTGGCGGTATCTCTCGATACGCGGTTCGACGAGTACATCTTCTGTGAAGAGGAGAAGGAAAAGATCGAGGCTCTGAGGCTGCGGGTGACACGTGAAGCGCCGGGGCTCGCACCTGTCTACATCAACGCGGATGCGAACGAGGCTGTGGACAAGATACTTGAGGCGCTGCCGAAGCCGAGGAGTGGCCACGGCGTCTTAGGCTTCTGCTTCGCGGACCCCTACAAGCTGGGGAATCTGCGCTTCGAGACCATCCGCAGGCTCGCCAAGAGGTACATGGATTTCCTGGTGCTGATACCGTCCTACATGGATGCGCACCGCAACCGCGGGCACTACGTGCGCGAGACCAGCCACGTGATGGAGTACTTCTTGGGGAATCCGGACTGGCGAAAGGAGTGGGCGACGGCGGAGCGGCGGCGACAGGCCTTCGGTGCATTCGTCGCTGACGCATTCGGGCGGCGGATGGCGAAGGAGAGGTTCCTGTACGAGAGTCTTGCGGACATGGTGCACATTCGGTCCACGCCAGAGAACCTTCCGCTCTACCATCTCGGCTTCTTCAGTCGGCACGCGCTTGGACCGAAGTTCTGGCGCCAGGCGCGGAAGTACAGCAAGGATCAGATGGACCTCCCATTCAGCGGGGCGTGACGGATGGCTCAGCTATCCCGCATTGAGTGGACCGACGCGACGTGGAATCCGGTAACGGGCTGTATGAAGATCAGCCCGGGGTGTAAGAACTGCTACGCGGACCGCATGGCCAGGCGGCTGCAGGCGATGGGCCAGCCTCGGTACCGCAACGGCTTTTCAGTGACCCTACAGCCAGATGTGCTCGAGGAGCCCCTTCACTGGATCAAGCCCAAGCTGATCTTTGTGAACTCGATGAGCGATCTTTTCCACGAGGCGGTGCCTCTCTCGTACATCCGCCGTGTCTTCGAGGTGATGGAGCGCGCCGACTGGCACATCTTCCAGGTGCTGACGAAGAGGTATGAGCGGCTAGCCGCGACCGCTGAACAGCTGCGGTGGCCGGAGAACGTGTGGATGGGCGTGAGTGTCGAAAACCAGGACTACGTGGCTCGGATTGGCAGCCTGCGGAAGGTGCCTGCGAGCGTGCGGTTCTTGTCGGTGGAGCCGCTTCTGGGACCTATCTCTTTCTTGCCGCTGAAGGGGATTCACTGGGTGATCGTCGGCGGCGAGTCGGGTCCTCGCGCGAGGCCGATCCAACCGCCATGGGTGCGTGCGATTCGCGATAGGTGTCGCGCGAAGGGCGTGCCCTTCTTCTTCAAGCAGTGGGGCGGCGTCCACAAGGCGAAGGCTGGGCGTCTGCTCGACGGCAGGGCGTGGGACGAGATGCCGGTGGTCGCTGGTCAGTCGAGCGGCGCACTGGCACAGCGCATGGCGTAGTGGGCGTGTGCGCGGCGTGGGGCCGGCACGAGGCCTGCGGACGGTCGTGGTGGTGATTCAGGCCTATCGGCGGTCGCCTTGTGGTTTCGGCGCGCTTCCGCCGGCCCTCGATCGCGCCTGGACGTGCTCGAGCCACTGCCGCTCGAAGGCCGCCGCCCCGCCCGGGAACGTACGGTTGAAGGCCTC
>JBGPQQ010000053.1:0-11702 GCA_041489115.1 Vicinamibacteria bacterium
CTCGACAAGAGCTACCGGCGCGGCGGCGAGGAGATCCACGTCCTCCAGGGGCTGAACCTCGACGTGGACGCGGGCGAGTTCATCGCCTTCATGGGCCCGAGCGGCTCGGGCAAGACGACGCTGTTGAACCTTCTGGGTGGATTGGACGTCCCCTCGGACGGCACCATCACCGTGGCCGGGGACGAGATCACGAGCATGTCGCGGCGGAAGCTGACCGCTTGGCGCGCGCGTCACGTCGGCTTCGTGTTCCAGGTCTACAACCTGATCCCGGTCCTCTCGGCCTACCGCAACGTCGAGCTGCCGCTCCTCCTCACCCCGCTCTCGCGCAGGGAGCGGAAGGAGCACGTCGAGGCCGCGCTGCGCATCGTCGGCCTCGAGGACCGGATGTACCACTTCCCGCGGCAGCTCTCCGGCGGGCAGGAGCAGCGGGTGGCGATCGCGCGGGCGATCGTGGCCGACCCGACCTTCCTGCTGTGCGACGAGCCCACCGGCGACCTCGACCGCAAGAGCGCCGACGAGATCCTCGACCTCCTCGGCCTCCTCGTCTCCGAGCGCAAGACGACGATCCTGATCGTCACCCACGACCCGCGGGCGGCCGAGCGCGCGAGCGCGCTCCTCCACCTCGACAAGGGCGTGCTCGTCGAGTCGGCGGAGAAGCGCCGCCCGGCGGAGGCGCGCGCGCAGGAGGTGCTGGCATGAGGTACCTGCCGCTCCTCCTCGCCAACCTCAAGCGCAAGAAGATCCGGACGACGCTCACCGTCGGGTCCTTCCTCGTCGCGCTCTTCCTCTTCGGCGTGCTGGCGGCCATACGCGCCGGCTTCCGCCAGGGCATCGACGTCGCGGGCGCCGACCGGCTGATCGTGATGGGCAAGATCTCGCTCATGCAGCTGCTGCCCATCACCTACCTCGACCGCATCGCCCGCATCCCGGGTGTGCAGGCGGTGGCGCACTCGACCTGGTTCGGCGGGGTCTACCAGGACCCCAAGAACTTCTTCCCGCAGTTCGCGATCGAGCCCGAGCAGTGGCGGCAGATGTACCCCGAGTTCGTGATCGACCCGGGGCAGTGGAAGGACTTCCTCGCCGACCGCCAGGGCATCGTGGTCGGCCGCAAGCTGGCCCAGCGCTTCGGCTGGAAGATCGGCGACCACGTCCCGCTCAAGCCCCCCGGCTACATCGGCGGCGGGAGCTGGGACTTCAACGTCCGTGCGATCTACACCGGCCAGCGGGCAAACGCCGACGAGGGGCAGTTCTGGCTCCAGCACAAGTACTTCTACGAGAAGGGACCCGAGTACTTCCGCGGGCGCGTCGGATGGTACATCGTGCGGGTCGTGAGCCCCGACGAGTCCCTGCGCGTGGCCAGGGCGATCGACGCGGAGTTCGCCAACTCCACGGGAGAGACCCGCACCCAGACCGAGTCCGCCTTCGCCGCGGCGTTCGTCAAGCAGATGGGCAACATCGAGTTCCTGATCCTGGCCATCGGCTCGATCGTGTTCTTCACGCTGCTCCTCGTCACCGGGAACACCATGGCCATCGCCGTGCGCGAGCGGACGAACGAGCTGGCCGTCCTCAAGGCGATCGGCTACTCCGACCGCTTCGTCCTCGGCCTCGTGCTCGCCGAGTCGCTCGTGATCGCGCTCGTCGGCGGCGGGCTCGGCCTCTGGCTCGCCCACGGCCTCGTGGCGAAGGACCTCACCCGCGGGATCCTCCTCATGTACCTGCCGGGCTCGGCCGTCGCGGCCGGGGTGGCGGTCACCGTCGGCACCGGCCTCCTCGCCGGCCTCCTGCCCGCCCTTTCCGCCATGCGCCTGAGCGTGGTGGACGCCATCCGGAGGGTCTGAGCCATGGCCATCCCTGTCGCCTACAACCTCCGCAGCGCGAAGGAGCGCTGGATGTCGTCGGTGGTGGCCGTGCTCGGGATCGCGGGCACGGTGGGTGTCTTCGTCGCGATGCTCGCCCTGGCCCGCGGCTTCAAGGCCACGGTCGTCTCGTCCGGCCTGCCCGACAACGCCATCGTGCAGCGCGGCGGCGCCGACAACGAGATGACGAGCATCCTGACCATCGAGGATGTCCGGGTCGTCGAGGACGCTCCGCAGGTCGCCCGGAACGGCTCGGAGCCCCGGGTGAGCCCCGAGGTGGTCGTCATCGCCGCCCTGCCGCTGCGCACGACCGGCACCGACGCGAACGTCAGCGTGCGCGGCGTGCTGCCGCGGGTGCTGCTGGTGCGGGACCAGGTGAAGATCGTCGAGGGCCGCTTCCTCACCTCCGGCCTCGCCGAGGCCGTGGTCGGCCGGGGTGCGCAGAAGGCCTACACCGGGCTCGACCTCGGGGCGACCGTGAAGATCGGCGCCGGCACCTGGAAGATCGTCGGCGTCTTCGACGGGAAGGGCACCGCCTTCGACTCCGAGGTGTGGGCCGACGCGAACGTGCTCGACGGCTTCTACGAGCGCCCGGCGAACATCTTCCAGTCGGTGACCGCGCGGTTGAAGTCGCCCGAGGATTTTCCGGCGTTCAAGGCTCTCCTGGAGGGCGACCCGCGGGTCAGGGTCACGGCGACGCGCGAGCCCGAGTACTACGAGAAGCAGTCGCAGCTGGTCACGACGCTCATCACCGTCCTCGGGACCCTGATCGCCGCCGTCATGGCGCTCGGGGCGGTGTTCGGCGCCCTCAACACCATGTACTCGGCGGTGTCCGAGCGCTCCCGCGAGATCGCGGTCCTGCGCGCGATCGGGTTCGGCGGGGGCGCGATCGTGCTGTCGTTCTTCGTCGAGTCGCTGCTCATCGCGTTCGTGGGCGGGCTCGTCGGCTGCGTCGCCGTCCTGCCCGTCAACGGGATCACGACCGGCACGATCAACTGGCAGACCTTCTCGCACCTGGCGTTCGCGTTCCGGGTCACTCCGGACCTGCTGGCGATGGGGATGGTCTTCGCCCTGATCATGGGCGCGGTGGGGGGCCTTCCGCCCGCGATCCGCGCCGCCCGCGCCAACGTGGCCCACGCCCTGCGCGCGCTGTAGCTACTCGCGGCGCAGGGCCTCCACGGGGTCGAGGCCGGCGGCGTGCCAGGCCGGGTAGAAGCCGAAGCCGATCCCGACGCCGAGGGCGACGACCAGGGCGGCCACCAGCATCAGCGGGTGGACCGCCGTCGGCCAGCTCGCGAGGGCCTGGATCAGCGCCGCGCCCACCAGGCCGAGGATGCTGCCGAGCGCCCCGCCGGTGACGGTGAGGAGAGAGCTCTCCACGAGGAACTGGGCCGCCACGTCCCGGCGGCGCGCCCCGAGGGCGCGGCGGACGCCCACCTCCCGCGTCCGCTCGGCGACGCTCGCCAGCATGATGTTCATGATCCCGATCCCGCCCACCAGCAGGCTGATCGCGGCGACGGCGCCGGTCACCACGTTGAAGACCCGCTGGGTGCGCTCGTGCTGGCGCAGGATCTCGCGGGGCACGATCACCTCGATCGGCTCGCCGCCCGTTACGCGCCGGACGAGGGCCAGCGCGACGGCGGCGCCGGGCACGACGGCCTCGGGCGTCGCGACGCGGAAGACGATCTCGTCGACGCCGTCCGGCCGCCGGTCGCCGCCGCGGTCGAGCGCGGGCAGGGGCACGAGCACCGAGCGGTTGAGGTCGCGCCCGCGGATGGCGGCCCCGCGTCCGCGGGGGGACGCCCGCCCCTCGAGGACGCCCACGACCTGGTACCAGTCGCCGCCGAGCCGCAGCGTCTCCCCGAGGGGGCTCCCCAGCGGGAAGAGCGCCCGCGCCGCCCCCGCGCCGAGCACGGCCACACGTTTGCGGTCGGCCACGTCGACGTCGGCGAGGAAGCGCCCGGCGGCGAGCTCGAGACGCGTCGCCTCCCGGTAGGCGGGGGTCGTGCCGATCGTGATCACGGCGGCGCTCCGGCCCCCGGCCTCCGCCGGGAGCTCCGCTACCCGCAGCGGCGCCACCGCGCGCACCGCCGGCACCACGCGCCCGAGCGAGGAGGCGAGCGCCGCGGGCAGGGCGGCGGGCGCCTTCTCGCCGGGCTCCGGGGGCCGGGGGCGCACCGTCACGGTGTCGATCCCGAGGGAGGCGATCTGCGCCAGGGTCTCGCGGCGCGCGCCCTCGCCCACCGACGACATCGCCACGACCGCGGCCACCCCGAAGACGACGCCGAGGATGGAGAGGCTCGAGCGCAGCTTGTGGACCTTCAGGCTGCGGGCGCCGAGGCGGAGAAGGACGAGAAGCGGCACGTTCCCCTCCTCAGGGCGCGGGCGGGCGGGGCACCCGGCCGCTCCACACGGTCTGGCTCACGGCCGCTCCTCCGCTTCGATGCGCCCGTCGCGGAGGCGCACCACGCGCTCCGCGCGGCGGGCGAGCGACTCGTTGTGGGTGACGATGACCACGGTGCGCCCCCGAGCGTGCAGATCGTCGAGGAGCGCCGCGATCTCCTCGCCGGTCGCGGTGTCGAGGTTCCCCGTCGGCTCATCCGCGAGGACGAGGCGGGGCTCGGTGACGAGGGCACGCGCGATGGCCGCCCGCTGCGCCTCGCCGCCGGAGAGCTCCGTCGGCCGGTGGTCGGCGCGGGCGGCGAGGCCCACCCGCTCGAGGGCGCGGAGGGCGCGGGGGCGCCACCCGGCGGGCGAGGCGCCCTCGTAGAGGAGCGGCGTCTCCACGTTCTCCGCGACGGTGAGCTGCGGGATGAGGTGGAAGGCCTGGAAGACGAACCCGATCGACCGGTTGCGTAGGCGCGAGAGCTCGTCGTCCCCGAGCGCCTCGACGCGGCGCCCGTCGAAGAGATGCTCGCCCCGCGTCGGGCGGTCGAGGCAGCCCAGGATCGAGAGGAGCGTCGTCTTGCCCGAGCCCGACGGACCCATGATAACGAGCTTCTCGCCCTCGCGGACCTCGAGGCTCACCCCGGCGAGCGCCACCACCTCCGTGGCCCCGCGCGGGTACACGCGGACCACCTCGCGGAGAGCCACGAGCGGGGGGGCGTCAGGACCCGGGCGCACCGCTGAAGTCCGGGAGGGCGGTCTCAGGGTCGCGCAGGAGGACCCGGTCGCCGCGGGAGAGGCCCTTCTCGACCACCACGAAGTCCGCGCTGGAGGGGCCCAGCACGACCTCGCGCGGGCGCGGGCGGCGGCCGGCGAGGTAGACGACCGTGCGGCCCTCGCGCTCGAACACCGCCTCGATGGGCACGGAGAGCGCCTTCGCCCGCTCCTCCACCTCGATCTCGACCCGCGCCGTCATGCCCGGCCGCAGCCGCGGCTCCGACTCGTTCACCTGCACGGTCACCGCGAAGAACTTCGCGCCGCGGCGCTCCTTCTCTTCCTGGGCGAGGGTGCCGACGAGGGTCACGGCGCCGGTGAGGCGCAGGGCGGGGTAGGCCTCCACGCGGATGCCGACCTTCTGGTTGCGCTCGACCTTGTGGATGTCGGTCTCCCGCACCTTCGTCTCCACGACCATGCGCGAGATGTCGGGGAGGATGATGAGCGGCTGGTTGGCCCACACCTGGTCGCCCACCTGGGGCTTCCTCTGCTCGGAGCCGAAGAAGACCTCCTTGTACACCACGATCCCCGGCACCTCCGCCCGCACCTCGCAGCGCGCGAGCTGCTGCTTCGCTAGCTCGAGCCGGGCCGCCGCCTCCTGGATGCGGCTCTGCGCGGCGGTGATGCCCGCCTGCTTCTGGGCCACCCGGTAGGCCGCGGCGCTCTCGAGCTGCCGCAGGGTCTCGCGGCTCGACTGGGCGTCGGAGCGGGCCTGGGAGAGCTCGAGCGGGCGACCGAAGTTCACGAGGGCGTCCCGCCGGCGCTTCGCGAGGTCGAGGTCCTCGCGCGAGCGCGCCACCTGCTGCTCGGCCCGCTCGAGCTCGGTGCGCGTGATGAACCCCTCGGCGAGGAGCGGCTTCAGGTCCGCGAGCGCCGTCTCCGCCTTCTGCAGCTCCCGCTCGGCGTTGGTCACCGCCGAAGCCGCCTCCTCCTCCTTCACCCTGCCCTTGCCCTCCTGCACGTCCTGCATCTCGAGGGCGCTCTTCTCCACCCGGAGGCGCGCCGCGAGCGCCTCCTCCTGGTTCTGGAGGACCTGGAGCTTGAGGTCCTCGCGGGCCTTCAGGGACTCCGCCTCCGCCTGGACGAGGAGGGCCTGGTTCTTCCGGATCTCCTCCTCGAAGGGAGCGGCGTCGAAGAGGATGAGGAGGTCCCCCTTCTGCACGAGCTTGCCCTCGGGGGCGAAGGCGACGATCTTGGCCTGGTTGCTCTGGATGGTCGAGGCGTACGTCACCGAGCGCAGGGCCTGGAGGGTCCCCGCCTCCGTGATCGAGACGCGGAACGGCCCCTCGCGCACCTCCGCCGAGGCCAGGTCCCCGTGCCCGCCCCCGAGCGCCCACGCGAGCAGGAGCAGCAGCACGGCCGCCCCGCCAATGACCGCGAGGGCGCGCCGGGGACGGCGGGAGACGGCGGCGGCGAGGGCCGCAAGGTTCTCCCGCGTCCACTGCTCACGGCGCAGCCACGGCCGCGCCTCGCGCCCCAGCCGGACGATCTCGTCCGCCGCGCGCGCGGCGGCGGCGCGGGCGCGGGCGGCAACGGGGGGAGGCGCTTCGGTCGTCACGGGGCGAACTCCGTCAGGACGTCGAGGGTGCCGGTCGTGCGCTTGAGGTCGAGGCGGGCGACCGCGTAGCTGGTGAGGAGCTGGACGAGCGCGGAGCGGGCGGTGACGAGGCTGCTCTCGGCGTCCACCACGTCGAAGTTGCTGCCGAGGCCGCGCTGGTAGCGCAGCACGGCGAGGCGGCGCTGCTGGGCCGCCACCTCCACCGCCTGGCGCTGCAGCTCCACGCTCTTGCGAACCTGGTCGAGCTCGCGCAACGCCTGCCGGACCTGCTGCTCGACGTCGAGCTCCGCCTGGCGCACCGCCCGCTCCCGCGAGCCCACCTGGATCCGGGCGACGGCGCGGCTCGCGCGCTGGGTGGACTGCTGGACGGGGTAGGAAGCGCTCAGGTAGACCTCGACGCGACGGTCCCCGGCGGTCCAGGCGTCGCCGAAGGAGCCGCCGTAGCCGAGCTGGGTCACGCCCAGGTTGAGGTCGAGCTGGGGCAGGAGGTTCTGGGTGGCGAGCGAGGCCGCGCGCCGGGCGTCCGCCACCTGGTCGCGCGCCTCCGCGAGCTCGAGGCGGGCGTCGAGTGCCCGGGTGACGAGCGCCTGCACCGGCTCGAAGTCGTCGGCGGGGGCGGGCAGGGGGGCGGCCTCGGGCTCGACGGGGTCGGCGGGGGGCAGGGCGAGGAGCGCGCGGAAACGCTCGAGGGCGGAGGCGAGGGCGGCCTCCGAGCGGACCATGGAGTCGCGCGCCTGCGCGGCCTGTAGCTCCGCCCGGAACACGTCGAGCTTGCTGGCGAGGCCCACCTCGAGGCGCGCCTCGGAGGACTTCAGCAGCGCCTCGGTGCGCTGCAGGCTCTGCCGCGCCACCTCGAGGAGCTGGCGCTGGGCGATGACGCCGTAGAAGGCCGCCGCCACCTCCACCGCGAGGCGCTGCTGCGCGAGGACGAGCGAGCGCTGCTGCCCCTGCACGGCGCGCCGCGCGTTCGTGAGCTCGAAGAAGGTGGCGTTCGGCCCGACCCCGCGCAGGAGCGGCTGGCTGAGCAGCAGGCGCAGGTCGGTCGTCTTCGGGAAGAGGGCGTCTGCGGTGGGCTCGGAGAGGTGGCGCCCGGTCGCGCTCAGGGTGCCGCCCGTCCACGGGAGCTTCTGCGCGAGGTCGACGCCCCAGACCGTGCGCTCGTCCGAGCGCTGGTAGGTCGGGGTGACGGTCGGGAAGAACTGGCCGAGGGCGGCCTTCTCCTGCCAGCGCGAGGCGAGGAGCGCGTCCACGGAGTCGAGGAGGGCGAAGTTCCGCTCGAGGGCGACGCGCACGGCCGCTCCGAGGCTCATGGTCGGGGCCCCCTCGGTCGGGCCCACGACCCGCTCCGGGGCATCCCCCTGCGGGGGGGGGCCCGCCTCGGGGGGCACGGGCTCCTGTGCGGATACGCCTCCGCCCGCGAAGAGCAGGACGATTGCGGCGAGGCGGGCGGTTCTCACGTCGCGACGAGAGTAGCGGGCTCTCCCGCGGGCCGTCAAATCGCGGGTTTGGCGGGGCGGCGCGGGGCCTGATAGGCTCTCGGCCGGAGCCCACGCATGAGATCCAGGAACTTGAACGTCGCCCGAGGCGCGGCCGTCGCCGTCGCCCTGCTCGCCGCGCTTCCCGCCGTCGCGGCCGACAAGCCGCAGATCACGGTCGAGGAGTACACGCTGCCCAACGGCATGAAGTGGCTGCTGTACGAGCAGCACGACTCTCCCACCGTCGCCGCCGGCTGGACGGCCCGGGTGGGCTCGGTCAACGAACGGCCCGGCATCACCGGGATCAGCCACTTCTTCGAGCACATGATGTTCAAGGGCACGAGGACGATCGGCACCAAGAACATCGACGAGGACCTCCGCCTGATCGACGAGCAGGAGAAGCTGCGCGAGGGGATGCGGGCGGAGATGGAGGTGATGCGGGAGAGACTCCGCCGAGGCGAGATCGACGACCTGCAGAAGTCCGAGAACTGGACGGAGTGCTACCGCGAGCTGGACAAGCAGTTCGACGCGCTCGTCCAGAAGCAGCGAGAGACGATCGTCAAGGACCAGCTGGACCAGATCTACACGAAGAACGGCGGCGAGTTCCTGAACGCGTTCACCAGCCAGGACCAGACCGCCTACTTCCTCCGCGTCCCGAAGAACCGGCTGGAGTTGTGGGGGTGGCTGGAGTCCGACCGCCTCCTGAACCCCGTCTTCCGCGAGTTCTACTCGGAGCGGGACGTCGTCTTCGAGGAGCGCCGGCTCAGCGTCGAGTCGACCCCGCTCGGCAAGTACGACGAGGAGTTCGAGGCCCTCTTCTGGGAGGCGAGCCCCTACAAGTGGCCGGTCGTGGGCTGGGCCTCCGACATCCCGATGTACACCCTCGCGCAGGCGAAGCAGTACTTCGCCACGTACTACGCCTCCAACAACATCACCGGCGTCCTGGCCGGCGACTTCGAGACCGCAGAGGTGAAGCCTCTGCTCGAGCGGTACTTCGGCCGCATCCCGCGGGGCACGGTCGCGCCGCCGCCGGTCGTGACCCTGGAGCCGAAGCAGCTCGGCGAGAAGCGCTTCAATGCCGAGGCCGAGACCTCTCCCACCGTGCGGATCTGGTGGAAGACGGTGCCCTTCCTCCACAAGGACACCCCCGCCCTCGACCTCCTCTCCGACGTCCTGTCGGGCCGTACCGGGCGCCTCTACAAGGGCCTCGTGCTCGGCCGGCAGGTCGCCAACGAGTCCTCCGCTTCGATCGACCCGCGGAAGTACGGCGGGATCTTCATGGTCGAGACCACGGTGAAGGACGGCAAGGAGCCCGCCGCGGCGGAGGCCGCGGTCTACGAGGAGATCGAGAAGCTGCAGAAGGAGCCGGTCCCCGCGGAGGAGCTGCAGAAGGTGAAGAACGCTTTCAAGGCCAACTCCTATCGGCGTCTCTCCTCGCCCTTCGCCATCTTCATCCAGCTCGTGAACTTCGACGCCCTCGGCGACTGGCGGCTCATCAACACCCGGCCCGAGCTCGCCGACGCCGTGACTGCCGCCGACCTCCAGCGCGTGGTGCAGGAGTACCTCACGAAGGAGAACCGCACGGTCGCCACCTTCCTCCGCAAGGAGGGGGCGGCGCCCGAGGATCCGGAGATCGCGAAACTCTCGCCGCAGGCGCAGGCCATGGTCCGGCAGGCCGCGAAGCAGCTCGAGGCCGAGACCGACACGGCCAAGCTGCAGCAGATGGCGGCGCAGATCCAGCAGATGGCTTCCCAGGCGCCGGCCGAGGTGAAGCCGGCGTTCGACCTCATCCTGAAGAAGGCCGGGGAGCGCCTCTCGGCTCTCTCGGGCGAGAAGAAGTGAGGACCGTCATGACCCGCACCGCGATCGCCGCCCTGCTTCTCGCCGCCCTCCTGCCCGCGGCACCCGCCGGCGCCCAGGCCATTCCCGACCACCCCGAGAAGCTCGTCTTCCAGCCCATCGCCTTCCTGCCGCCCGTGGCGAAGGACCACCGCGTGGTGCTGAAGAACGGCATGGTCGTCTACATCGCCGAGGACCGGGCGCTCCCCCTCGCGAACATCGCGCTCACGGTGCGCGTCGGGAGCTGGCTCGATCCCGCCGGCAAGGAGGGGCTCGCCGGCTTCACGGGCTCGCAGATGCGACGGGGCGGCACGAGGAGCCTGACCGCCGAGCAGCTCGACGAGAAGCTCGACTTCCTCGCCGCGCAGGTCTCGACCGGGATCGGGCCGACCTCCGGCTCCGCCGGCCTCAACTGCCTGACCGACAACCTCGACGCGGCGCTTCGGATCTTCGTGGAGATGCTCCGCGAGCCGCGCTTCCAGGAGGACCGCCTCGCTCTCGCGAAGGAGCAGGCCCTCCAGGACATGAAGACGCGGAACGACGACTCCGCCGACATCGAGGCCCGGGAGTGGGGCGTCCTCCTGTACGGCGAGAGCCACTTCACCAACCGGTTCACGACCGAGGCCTCGGTGCAGGGAATCACCTGCGACGATCTCGTGGCCTTCCATCGGCAGCACTTCTACCCGGCGAACATGATCGCGGCGGTGTCGGGCTCGTTCGCGCGGGCGGAGATGATCCGCAAGCTCGAGGCGGCCTTCGCCGGATGGCCGTCGCCGAAGGCCAAGGTCCCGCCCATCCCGTCGACGATCGCCCCCGCCGCGCCCGGCGTCTACCGGGTGGAGAAGGACGTCAACCAGGGACGGGTCTCGATCGGGTTGCCCACGGTGAAGCGCGACCACCCGGACGTCTACGCGCTCGAGGTCATGAACGAGATCCTCGGCGGGAGCGGGTTCACCGCCCGCATCACCAAGACCGTCCGGTCGGACGAGGGGCTCGCCTACTCGGCCGGCTCCGGCCTGTCTCCCGGCGTCTTCTACCCCGGGCGCTTCCGGGCCGCCTTCCAGTCGAAGAGCCGCTCGGTGCCCTACGCCACGTCGCTCGTGATGGGGGAGATCCGGAAGATGCGCGAGGCAGGGGTGACCGCGGAGGAGCTGGAGACGATCAAGAACAGCCTCGTCCAGACCTTCCCCTCGAGCTTCGCCTCGAAGGCGCAGTCCATGGCGATCTTCGCCTCCGACGAGTACACGAAGCGGGACCCGGCCTACTGGACCACCTACCGCGACCGCATCCGGGCCGTCACCGCGGCCGACGTGCAGCGGGTCGCACGGGAGCACCTCACCCCCGAGAAGATGATCGTCCTCCTGGTGGGCAAGCAGTCCGAGATCGACCTCGGGGACGAGAAGCACCCGGTGACGCTCCAGGCGCTCGCGCCCGGGGGCCAGGTCACGATGCTGCCGCTCCGCGACCCGATGACCATGAAGGCGAAGTAACCGACCCGGGTCGGAGCAGCCAGCATCGACTGGGCCCTGGCTGCGAATTGGCCGCATCGTGCCAGACCCCGCTCGAGCCAACGACACGACCGGCGCTCGCGCGGGGCCCCTGGCAGCGATGCGGCCCACATCGCCATGGCCGTTCCCCGCTGTCGCGTGCCAGTCCCCGGGCGGCAGGACTACGGAGTCAAGCGGTCGTTACGCGTCTCACCGGATGGCCGAGGCACGCGGCGGGGCTACTCGGACTTCTGGAAGGCCTTCACGAAGTCCTTCAGCAACATCGGGTTGTTGCTCTTGACCTTGCCGGTGAGGAAGTCCTTCGGCC
>JBGPQQ010000054.1:0-11617 GCA_041489115.1 Vicinamibacteria bacterium
GCCGACCACGACGCCGAGCTCTGCGAGGAGGAGTTCCGGCTCCTCCGCGACTTCATCCACGAGCGCTTCGGCCTCTACTTCGACGAGTCGCAGCGGGGGAGCCTGCGGACCCGGCTCGCCCCGCGCCTCGCGCTCCTCGGCCTCCTCTCGTTCGAGGACTACTACCGCTACCTGCGCTTCGCCCCCGAGCGGGCGGAGGAGCAGCAGCGCATGGTGAGCCACCTCACCAACAACGAGACCTACTTCTTCCGCGAGCAGCCGCAGCTCAACGTCTTCTCCACCCACGTCCTGCGCGCGATCAAGGAGAGCAAGGCGAAGACCGGCGAGAAGCGGCTCCACGCGCTCTCCGCCGGCTGCTCGACCGGGGAGGAGCCGCTCACCCTCGGCATGATCCTCTTCGACAGCGGCCAGTTCTTCTGGGGCTGGGACGTGCGGGTCACGGGGCTGGACGTGGACGAGGCCGCGCTCGACAAGGCCCGCCGCGGTGTCTACCACCAGAACTCGCTCCGCGCTCTGTCGCCCGCGGTGCTCGAGCGGCACTTCGCGAAGGACGGCGTGGGGGTCCGGGTGAAGGAGGCGGCGCGCAAGGCCGTCTCCTTCCGGGCGGGCAACCTCCTCGACCCCCGGAGCTACGACGGCCTGGCGCCCCTCGACGTGGTCTTCTGCCGGAACGTCCTCATCTACTTCTCGGACGGGGCGGTGCAGCGGGCGGTGAGCCTCTTCTACCAGGCGCTCGCCCCCGGCGGCTACCTCTTCCTCGGCCACGCCGAGTCTCTCGCCCGCGTGTCGAGCGGCTTCGTACCCATACGCTTCCAGGGGGCCGTCGTGTACCAGAAGCCGGAGGAGCGCGCCTCGTGACGGGAAGGATCCGCGTCCTCGTGGTGGACGACTCGGCGTTCGTCCGCAAGGCCATCGAGCGGATGCTGGGGACGGTGGAGGACATCGAGGTGGTGGGCTTCGCCGCCGACGGCGAGGAGGGCCTCGCGAAGGCCCGCGAGCTGCAGCCCGACGTCGTGATCCTCGACGTCAGGATGCCGCGCCTCGGCGGCCTCGAGACCCTCGAGCGGCTGATGGCCGAGCAGCCGGTGCCCGTCCTGCTCATGTCCACCCTCACCCAGGAGGGGGCCGAGGTGACCCTGCGCGGGCTCGAGCTCGGGGCCATGGACTTCGTCGACAAGTCGTCCGTGCAGCCGATGAACATGCTGAGCCTCGCGGAGGAGCTCGTGGGCAAGATCCGTGCCCTCGGGGGCGCGCGCGCGCGAGTCCGCCCGAAGCCGGCCCGGCCCGGTCGCGGCGAGGCCCGCCACGTGCCGCGCGCCGAGTGTGTCGTGATCGCCGCCTCCACCGGCGGCCCCGCCGCCCTCCAGGCCGTCGTGTCCGGCCTGCCGGCCGGCTTCGCGGCGGCGATCCTCGTCGTCCAGCACATCCCGCGCGGCTTCACGAAGTCCCTCTCCGAGAGGCTCGACGCCCGCAGCGCCATCCCGGTGCGCGAGGCCCGCGACGGCGAAGCCGTCGAGCGCGGCACGGTCCTCGTCGCCCCCGCGGGCATCCACATGAAGCTCGCCCGCCGGAAGGGCGTGGTGGAGATCGCCCTCGACGAGGAGCCGCGCGACGCGCTCCACCGCCCGTCGGCGGACGTGCTCATGGCCTCGGCGGCGGGGGTGTACGGCCCGCACGCCCTGGGCGTCGTCCTCACCGGGATGGGCGCGGACGGCACCGAGGGGCTGCGCGCGATCCGGGAGAAGGGCGGCCTGACCCTCGCCGAGAGCGAGGAGACCTGCGTGATCTACGGCATGCCCAAGGCGGCGATCGAGGCGGGGGTCGTCCACCGCGCGATCCCGCTCGAGCGCGTGGCTGGGGAGATCCTGGCCGCGGTGTAAAATCGGCGCGGAGAAGCCCTTGGCCCTTCAAGGCAACCTCGAGGACCTGCCCCTCCTCGACATCATCCAGATCGTCTCGTTCAGCAAGAAGACGGGCTACCTCTCCATCGAGATGGAGGGGGGCGACGGGGCCATCGTCTTCCACGAGGGGCTCGTGGTGGCCGCTTTCACCGCCACCTCGCCGCCCGCCGACCCCCGCCTCGGCTCGTTGCCGAGGGACGCGCGCGCGAGGGCGGTCCGCGGCCGCATCGGCTTCGCGCTCGAGCAGCTCGCGCGCCTGCGGGAGGGCGCCTTCGCCTTCGAGCTGACCGACGACGTGCCGGCCGCCGTCGGCAGCCGGGACATCCGGCTCGAGACGCTCGCGCGCGGGATCAACCCGCAGGAGATGCTGCTCGACCTCGCGCAGGGCCTCGACGACGACCGCACGCAGTCGGCCGCGGCCGTCGAGGCCTCGTTCGCGGCGCCGGAGGAGGCGGTCGTCGCCGAGGAGCCGATCGTGCCGGCCGAGGCGCTGCCCTCGGACCTGGAGGCGGCGCGGGCGGCTGAAGCGGCCGAGGCGGCGGCCGAGACGGTCCCGCCGCCGTGGCAGACGACGCCGCCCGAGCGGCCCGGCACGGACACGCGCCCGCTGCGGCGCGTCGTCCAGCCCGGCCCTCCGGGAGCGCCGGCCGCTCCCGAGGCCCCTTTCGCTCCCCCCGTCGAGCCGCCCCCGGCGGCGTCGGCGGAGGTGCCCACCGTCCTCCTCGTCGACGACGAGCCGGACGTGCGGCAGATCCTCGGCCGGCAC
Source organism: Vicinamibacteria bacterium (assembly GCA_041489115.1). Classification (GTDB taxonomy): domain Bacteria; phylum Acidobacteriota; class Vicinamibacteria; order Fen-336; family Fen-336; genus DATBSL01. Next base: position 2,668 of record JBGPQQ010000054.1, read on the forward strand.
TTCGCGGCCGCCGGCTTCCGCATCGTCGAGGCGGGGGACCCGGAGGACGCGGCCAAAGCGGCCGGGAAGCTCCGGGCCGGGAAAGGGCCGTTCGTCCTCGTCACCGACCTCGGCATGCCGGCCTCGGGCGGGGCGTCCTTCCAGGGCGGCTTCGAGGTGGTGAAGCGCCTCTGGAAGATGAACCTCCGGCCGCCGGTGCTGATGATGACGGAGAGCCTCAGCCAGTCCCTCCGCCTGCGCGCGCGGCAGATGGGCGTCCAGGCCTTCGTCTTCAAGCCGACCCTCGGCAAGCTCAACGCGCGGCAGTACGAGGCCGACCTCTCGGCCTTCGCCGCGAAGCTCGTGGCCGACGTCCTGCCGCGGCTAGCCGAGGCGGCCACCGTGCGCAAGGCCGTGCCCGCGAAGAAGAAGGGCACCGAGGGCGCCCCCGCGGCCGGGCCGCCCGCCGAGGACCCGGCGCGGCCCTTCGAGTTCCTGAAGCGCCGGCTCGTGGAGCTGCGGCAGGGCGGCGACGCCAACCAGATCGCCGTCCTCGTGATGAAGGTGGCGCGGGAGTTCTTCGAGCGGGCCGTCCTCTTCGTCGTCAAGAACGAGGAGGCCCGCGGCCTCGGCGGCTTCGGGCTCGCGCCGCGGGAGGAGACGCTCAACCTCCTCGCGCGGCAGGTCACGATCCCGCTGGGCGAGGGCTCGGTCTTTCGCGACGTGGCCCGGGACCGGCGGGCCTTCGCCGGCCCGCCGCCCCCGGACCGGTGGCTGGGGCACCTCATGGGGCGGATCGGTCGCTTCCAGTCGCGCGGCATCGTCATCCTGCCGCTCGTCGCCCACCGCGAGACGATCGCGATCCTCTTCGGCGACAACCCCGAGACCGGGCGGGACCCGGCCGGGCTCGAGGCGCTCGAGGTCTTCGTCCAGCAGGCCGGCATCGCCCTCGAGAACGTCTTCCTGCAGAAGAAGCTGCAGACCGTGGGGGAGAAGGACCGGGCCCCGCTGCGGTAGAATCCAGCCGAGGTCCACGCCTATGTCGACAGACGAGCTTTCCCGCAAGGGCCAGGACATCCTCCAGATCGTCGCCAAGGCCAAGGAGTTCACCGAGGACCTGCTGAAGGAGAACGAGCGGCTCCGCTTCAAGATCGCCTCGCTAGAGGCCTCGGGCGGGGCGCAGGCCGCGGACGAGCGGGTCCAGGCGCTGCAGAAGCGGGTCCGGGAGCTCGAGGAGAAGCTGGCCGAGATCGAGGCGCGCTACCGCAAGGTCGAGGAGGAGAACAAGGAGTTCGCCGACCGCTACATCGAGATCGAGGAGCAGAACAACAACCTGGCGAACCTCTACGTGGCCTCGTACCAGCTCCACTCGACGCTCGACTTCAAGGATGTCGTGCGCATCGTCCAGGAGATCGTGATCAACCTCATCGGCGCCGAGGTCTTCCACGTGCTCATGGTGAGCGAGAAGACCGGGCAGCTCGAGGTGGAGGCCTCCGAGGGCCAGACCCCGGGGCGGACCGCGATCCCGCTCGGGGACGGCACGATTGGCAAGGCGGCGCAGAGCGGCGAGAACTACTTCGCGGAGTCGGTGGCGCGGAAGGACCCCTCGCCCTTCGAGGAGCCGATCGCGGTCATCCCCCTCAAGATCAAGGACTCGACGATCGGCGTCATCTCGATCAACAAGCTCCTCGTCCAGAAGACCCAGTTCACCTCGATGGACTACGAGCTCTTCACGCTCCTCGCCGGCCACGCCGCGACCGCCGCCTTCTCCGCCAAGCTCTACTCGACCTCCGCCCGGAAGCTCACGACCCTGCAAGGCTTCCTGGACATGCTGAAGAAGAAGTAGACGGATCGAGCCCGCGGCCGCGGGCAGGTGCCGCCGCAGCCTTGACTTAGTAGCTACAAGTAGCTACCTTTGCTGTGTGAGATCCGTCGGCGTCAAGGTCTTGAAGAACAAGCTCAGCGAGTACGTGCGCCTGGCGGAGGGAGGCGAGACGGTGCTGGTCACCGACCGGGACCGCGTGGTCGCGGAGCTCGGGCCACCGCGGCCCGGCCGCGCCCCCCTCCTGTCCGACGCCCTTCTCGCCGAGGCCGTGCGCGAGGGCTGGATGACCGCGCCGCTGATCGTCGCCGAGGGGCCGCCGCCGCGCCAGCCGGTCGCGAGATGGAGCGAGCTGGCCCGGGAGCTCGAGGTCGACCGCGGGGACCGGTGATCTACCTCGACACCTCGGTCGCGCTGGCGCACCTGCTGGCCGAGGACCGCCGCCCGCCGGACGCGGTGTGGAGGGAGCCGCTCGCGGCCAGCCGGCTCCTCGAGTACGAGCTGTGGACCCGGCTGGACGCGCGCGGCCTCGGGGCCTCGCACGGCGAAGCGGCGCGCCGCCTCTTGGAGCGCATCGCACTCCTGGAGCTGGCGCCCCACGTCCTCGCGAGGGCCCTCGAGCCCTTCCCGGCGCCGGTGCGGACGCTCGACGCCCTGCACCTCGCGTCGATCGAGTTCCTGCGGGCGCGCGGCCAGAAGGTGGAGCTCGCGAGCTACGACGATCGGCTGACCGACGCCGCCCGCCGCCTCGGCATCCCGATCGCCGCGCTCTAGGCTGGAGCCGGCCGAACGGCCAGGTGCAGCTCGGCCGCTATAATCGGAGGAGGAGGTCCCTCCTCATGTCCCAACCCCGGACCCTCGGAGAGCTGAGGGTGTCTCGCCCCGCGGAGCGTGTCTCGGTCAGGGAAGAGATGCGCCGCAACCTGCTGCGCAAGCTCCAGGCGCGCGAGCCGATCCTCCCCGGCATCATCGGCTACGACGACTCGGTCGTCCCGCAGCTCGTGAACGCGGTCCTCTCGAAGCACAACATGATCCTGCTCGGGCTGCGGGGGCAGGCCAAGAGCCGGATCCTGCGGAGCCTCACCAGCCTCCTCGACGCGGCCACGCCGGTGATCGCCGGGTGCGAGATCAACGACGACCCGTTCCAGCCGCTCTGCAAGCGCTGCCGCGACCTCGTCGCCGAGAAGGGCGACGCGACGCCGGTGGCGTGGCTGGCCCCGGGCCAGCGCTACGTCGAGAAGCTCGCCACCCCGGACGTGACGATCGCCGACATCATCGGCGACGTGGACCCGATCCGGGCGGCGCGGGGCGGCTTCGACCTGGCCAGCGAGCTGACCATGCACTACGGCCTGCTGCCACGGGCGCACCGGGGGATCTTCGCCCTCAACGAGCTGCCCGACCTCGCGGGGCGCATCCAGGTGGGGCTCTTCAACATCCTCCAGGAGGGGGACGTCCAGATCAAGGGCTACCCGGTGCGGCTGCCCATCGACGTCTCGATGGTCTTCACCGCGAACCCGGAGGACTACACCGCCCGCGGGAAGATCATCACTCCCCTCAAGGACCGCATCGGCAGCGAGATCCGCACCCACTACCCGACGACGCTGGAGCATGGGGTGGCGATCACCGCCCAGGAGGCCTGGACGGAGCGGGAGGCCAACCTCGTCATCCCGCGCTACGTGCGGGAGGTGGTGGAGGGGATCGCCTTCGCTGCCCGCCGCGACAAGAAGATCGACCGGAGGAGCGGGGTGTCGCAGCGCCTGCCCATCTCCGCCCTCGAGAACGCGGTGAGCAACGCCGAGCGGCGGGCGCTCCTCGCCGGCGAGTCGCCGATCGTGCCCCGGATCTCCGACATCTACGCGTCGCTGCCCTCGCTGACCGGGAAGTTCGAGCTGGAGTACGAGGGCGAGCTGCTGGGCGCCGAGAACGTGGCCCGTGAGCTGATCCGCGAGGCGGTGGGGGAGGTGTTCTCGACCTACCTCGGCTCGGTCGGCTTCCGGCAGGTAGTCCGCTTCTTCGAGGAGGGCGGCACGCTGCGGATCCGCGAGGGCTCCTCCTCCGAGGAGGTGCTGAGCCAGCTCCAGCGCGTCCCGGAGGCGCTGGAGCAGACCGAGCCCCTCGGCGTGAAGGCGGGGGACCCCGCACCGCTCCTGGCCGCGGCCGGGGAGTTCGTGCTCGAGGGCCTCTGGGCCCAGAAGAAGATCGGTCGCAGCGACGACCGGGGCTTCGTGGCTCCCGAGCGCCGGGGCGACGCCGAGCTGGACCTCGAGCGCCTGGAGCGGCTTCGCAAGCTGAAGAAGCAGGTGAACTGACAGTGGCCGTCGTCCGCTACCACCGCTACGTCGGCGAGCTCTGGGACGACCTGAACCTCGAGGAGCTCGTGGACGAGCTCTCCGACTTCTTCCTGCAGAGCGGCTTCGGCCGCGAGATGGAGGACTGGGGCGGGGACGACCTCCAGGCGCTCTACGACGCCATCCTCGAGGCCCTGCTGCGCCGGGGGCTCCTCTCGCCGGAGGAGCTCGAGAAGCTGATGGCCGACCAGGACGCCCTCGACCAGTTCCTGCGGAAGACCGTCGAGCGGCTCGTGCGCGAGGGCTACCTCCGGGCGAGCGAGGGCCAGCCCTTCCACGACCCGACCGGGGGGGGCGAGGGACCGCCGGGCCCGCCCGTCAAGTTCGAGCTCACCGAGAAGACCGTGGACTTCCTGGGCTACCGGGCGCTGCGCGACGTGCTCGGCTCGGTGGGCAAGGCCTCCTTCGGCCGTCACGACACGCGCGACCTCGCCACCGGGATCGAGGCCTCGGGCCCGTCAAAGGCCTGGGAGTTCGGGGACACGATGAACCTCGACGTCTCCGGCACTCTCCTGAACGCGATCGCCCGCGAGGGCCTCCGGGTCCCGCTCGACGTGGACTACGCCGACCTGCAGGTCCGGCAGGCCGAGTACCAGTCCTCCTGCGCCACGGTGGTGATGCTGGACTGCTCGCACAGCATGATCCTCTACGGCGAGGACCGCTTCACCCCGGCCAAGAAGGTCGCCCTCGCGCTCTCGCACCTCCTGCGCACGCAGTACCCCGGCGACAGCCTGAACCTCGTGCTCTTCCACGACTCCGCGGAGGAGGTCCCGGTCTCGCAGCTCGCCCGCGTGCGGGTGGGGCCGCACTACACGAACACCCGCGAGGGCCTGCGCCTCGCCCAGCGCATCCTGGGCCGCCAGCGCAAGGACATGAAGCAGATCGTGATGATCACGGACGGCAAGCCCTCCGCGCTCACCGAGGCGGACGGCCGGATCTACCGCAACCCCTTCGGCCTCGACCCGCGCGTCGTCGCCCTGACCCTGAAGGAGGTCGCCAACTGCCGGCGGCAGGGGATCCCGATCAACACGTTCATGCTGGCGCGCGACCGCGAGCTGGTGGCCTTCGTCAAGAAGGTCACGGAGATGTGCCGCGGCAAGGCCTACTTCACGAATCCCTGGAGCCTCGGCCAGTACGTCCTCATGGACTACCTGAACAAGAAGGTGAAGAAGGTCCATTGACATGGCGAAAATCGACTGGCGGTACAACCGGCCCGGCTGAACGACCTGCGGCAAGACGCAGGGGTTCCTTGCGCAGAAGAGGATCGACACCGTCGAGCTGGTGGACGCGAAGAAGGCGAAGCTCAGGCTGAAGGACGCGCTGGCCCTGCTCGCGGGCGCCGACGTGCTGTACGCCGCGAGGGGAAAGAAGGTCGAGCGGATCGACCTCAAGGCGGGCCGGCCCGACCGGGCCACGGTCGAGCGCCTGATGCTCGGCCCGACCGGCAACCTGCGAGCCCCGACGCTGCGCGTGGGGCGGACGCTCGTGGTCGGCTTCGACGAAGAGACCTACCGGAAGGTCCTGGGCTGACTCAGGCCGCGTCGGCGGCGGCACGGAGCTGCCGGACGTTCTCCGGCGGGGCGCCCGGGGGCACCGAGCAGGCGGTGGAGAGCACGTAGCCCCCGCCCCGCGCGCCGATCGCGATGCGCCCGGCCGCGTCGGCACGGACCGCGTCCGGCGTTCCGAGTAGAACGGTCCCGACCGGGTCGACGTTGCCCTTGAGGAAGAGCCGGCCGCCGACCCGCCGCTTCGCCTCGGCCAGGTCCACGTCGCCGAGGGGCGGGGGGTCGAGGGTGTCGATGCCGTCCGTGCCCGTCTCCTCCAGCAGCTCCAGACGGTCGCCGATGGCGCCGCACGTGTGGGTGTACACGGACGTGCCGGGACAGCGTGCCTTGAAGCCGGAGACGACGCGCGCCTCGAAGGGCAGGACGAACTCACGGTAGTGGCGGGTCGAGATGAGGCCCCCGCCCGCGTAGGCGCTCGAGACGAGGACGGCGTCGGCCCCCGCGGCGACGTGGCCCGCCATCAGATCGACCGTCCCCGCGCAGAGGGCCTCGAGACACGCCTTCACCCGCCCCGGGTCCGCCCGGAGCGACACGAGCGCCTCGTCGACACCCACCGCCTCGCACAGCTGGCTGAACGGCGAGAAGACCTCGCCGTGAACGCTCACCTCCGGGGCCCTCTCGCGCACCCTCCGGATCGTGTCCCAGTGCCAGGGAGGGAAGGCCGACCACTCCCCGGCGAGGCCGAAGAGGTCGTGCGGCTCCAGGTAGAAGAGCCGCCCGGGGTCGAGGTCCAGGAGGCGCGGCTGCGGGCGCGTCCTCCGGTCGGACAGGAAGACGTGGGGGTTGTCGTCGGGAGGCGAGATCGTGACCCGGCCGTTCCTCCACACGACGTGGCGGTCGCGGCCGGCGGCCTCGACGCGGTCGACGTGGCGCCGCCACCCCGGGTCGCGGCCCGGCAGGTTCACGAGGATGCCGTCGAAGCCGTAGCGGCGCTGCAGGCGGACGAGGGCCTCGGCGAACGCCTCGCTGTCGTGCCAGACGTCGACCGGGTCGAGGCCGGAGTGGAGGAAGTAGTGGCCGAGGGCGAGCTGGCACATGACGGGCACGCGGTCGGGGACCCCGTGCCGCATCGCCACGGCCATCCGCTCCCGCGGGGTCACTTCGGCGCGGTGGAGGCGATCGGCGCGCCCGGCGCCACGGCGGCGCGCTCGAGCCCGTGGCCGGCCGGGAAGAGGCCGGGGATCGTGACGGGCAGCTTCCCGCCGATCGGCGCCTCGCCGCAGAGCGCCCGCACCGCCGCCTCCTCCGGCGCGTCGCCGAACTCGTACGTGAGCAGCACCGCGGGCACCTTCGGGGCGATGTCGCCCACGTACGGGCTGCCGAAGGCGACCGCCACGAACGGCTTCGCCGGGTCGGCCGCCACCTGCTCCAGGAGCGAGAGCTGCGCTGCCCCGAGGCCCATGCGCCCGCTGTACGCGGCGCCCCGGACGTAGGTCGCAGCGACGATCGCATCCGACTTCCGGGTGAGGGCCCGCAGCAGGTCCACCTCCGCTGCGGTCGTCCGGTCGGAGACCTCGACCGCCGTCACGTCGGCGTAGCGCTTCTTCAGCTCCGGGATCAGGACCCGCCCCGGCGCCCCCTCGCGCCAGCCGCTCGCGTAGTCGATCATCGACAGTAGGAGTACCCGGGCGTTTCGCGGCAGCCGCAGCGGCACCTGGCCGCGGTCGTCCTTCACCAGCGTGATCGCCTTCGCCGCGATCTCCGCCGCCACCGCCTGGCGGGAGCGCCCCCCGAGGCCCGCCGGCACCGCCTCGACGTCCACCGTCCGCGCGCGGTGGAGGCCCAGCCGCGCCTTGGCCCGGAGGAGGCGCTCGACCGAGCGGTCGACCTGCTCGCGGGGGATCTCGCCCTTCTCGACGGCCTCGCGGATGCCGCGGAGCGCGGCCTCGGGGTCGGGCGGGTCGAGGACGACGTCGGCCCCGGCCGCGACCGCGAGGGCCGCCGCCTTCTCGGGCGCGAACCGCCTGCTGATCGCATGCATCGACATGGAGTCGGTGAACACCAGCCCGTCGAACCCCAGCTCCTGGCGCAGGAGGCCGGTGAGGATGGGCCGGCTGAGCGTGGCCGGCCGGCCCTCGGTGGGGTCGAGCGCGGGGAGGCGGATGTGGGTGGACATGACGGCGTCGACGCCGGCCGCGATCGCGGCCTTGAACGGCACGAGCTCCACCGCGTCGAGCCGGGCCCGCGGGTGCTCGATGACCGCGAGGTCGAGGTGGGTGTCGGTGGCGGTGTCGCCGTGGCCGGGGAAGTGCTTGGCGGTGGCCAGCATCCCGCCCGCCTGGATTCCCTTCAGGTACGCCGTCGCCATCCGTCCCACGAACACCGGGTCCTCCCCGAAGGAGCGCACGTTGATGATCGGGTTCAGCGGGTTGTTGTTGACGTCCACCACGGGGTAGAAGTCCACGTGAACCCCCAGGGCGCGGCCCTCGCCGGCGGCCAGCCGTCCGGCGCGCTCGGCCAGCCCCTCGTCCCGGGTCGCGCCGATGGCCATGGCCCGCGGGAGGCGCGTCGCCCCGTCGACGATGAAGCCGGCGCCGCCCTCGAAGTCGGCGGTGAAGAGGAGCGGGAGGGCGGAGGCGCGCTGCAGGCGGTTGAGGAGCACCGCGATCGCGAGGGGGTCGCCCATGGTGGCGCGCCCGCCCGAGGTCCCGTAGACCGGGTTCAGCAGGACCGGAGGCAGCGCCTCTCCGCCGCCGAAGACGTGGAACCCGCCTACGCGGCCCTCGCGGGCGAGCCGCTCGAGCTTCTCGGCGGCCTCGCTGTCGAGCGGCGTGTAGACGCCATTCAGCCCCGGCACGACGAGCTGGGCGACCTTCTCCTCGAGCGTCATCTTCTTGAGGGTCCGGCGGACCCAGGCCTCGGCCTTGGGGTCGGCGCCCGGCGATCCGGCGAGGAGGGTCGTGGCGGCGAAGAGAGCGGTCGTGGAGAGGGCCAGCGTCTTTCCGTTCATGGGACGGATTCTATGCCGGCGCGGGACCCGCCGGCCGCCCTCGGGGCGAGGGCGCGCTACGGCTCGAACCGCAGCGTGCCGAAGCAGTGGGGCAGGTGGAAGTTGAGAGCGTCCACCGGCGACCACGACGCCCAGTGCGGGTGCGACGTCCCGTCGCCGCACTTGTAGAGGTTGGCGCGCCACCGCTGGCCTTCGAGCGGGCCGATGGGCCCGACGTACTTCTCGAGGAGCGCCTTCGGGATGGAGAAGGCCAGCTGCCAGTCCGCGTCCACCTCGGGCTCCACGA
>JBGPQQ010000055.1:0-11615 GCA_041489115.1 Vicinamibacteria bacterium
AGCGGGCGAGCTAGAATCGGGGACCGCCGCCGCGAGAGAATCGTGGCGTACGAGGAGGAGCGCCGGATGGCCCACACCTACGAAGAGCTGAAGAAGAAGACGATCGAGGACCTGCGCGAGATCGCCAAAGGCCTGGGCGAGGATGCGGTCAAGGGCTACACGCAGATGAACAAGGAGCACCTGCTCCCCACCCTCTGCAAGGCCCTCGGCATCGACGTCCACAAGCACCCGCACCACGATGCGGTGGGGATCGACAAGTCGAAGCTGAAGGCGCGGATGCACCAGCTGAAGGCCGAGAAGGAGAAGGCCCTCGAGGCCGGCGACGCCGCGAAGCTCAAGGCCATTCGGCGCGAGTACCACCACCTCAACCGGAAGATCCGGGCGGCGACGGTCTAGAGTAGAGGCTATTCCTCCTCGCAGAGGCAGTGGGCGTAGATCCCGCGCGGGTCGTTCCAGCGGGAGAGCCGCTCCGCGTCGTGCTGAAGCTCCCGCAGGCGCCCGGCCACCGAGAGGGCGGACGCCGAGGGTGAAGGGTCGGACACCCAGCCCGCGGCGGAGGCGACGTCGAGGGCGCGGGCGGCCAGCATCGACATGAGCCTCTCGCGGAGGGTCTTCTCCTTCTCGACGTACCACACGCGATAGCCCTTCTCGAGCTTCGCCCGCTTCGCCGCCGACTCGATCGCCGGGTCGATGCCGCCCAGCTGGTCCACGAGGCCGAGGACCTTCGCGTCCTCGCCGCTCCAGATGCGGCCGCGGGCGACGTGGTCCACCTGCTCGGGCGTCATCCTCCGCGCCTGTGCCACGCGGGCGAGGAAATCCCGGTAGCCCTTGTCGATGTACTGCTGCACGAGGTCGGCGACCGCCGGGTCCAGGGGCCGGTCCGGGCGCCAGGCGTCCGTGAAGCGCGTCGTTCCCACGCCGTCCGTGTGCACGCCGAGGTACTTCGCGAGCGGCCTGTCGATCGTGGGGAAGAAAGCGAAGATGCCGATCGATCCGGTGATCGTCTCGGGGGCGGCCCAGATCTCGTCCGAGGCCGTCGCGATCCAGTAGCCCCCGGAGGCGGCGACGCTGCCCATCGAGACGACGAGCGGCTTGCCGGCCTTGCGCACGAGCTCGCACTCGCGGCGGATGATCTCGGAGGCGAAGACGCTCCCGCCCCCGCTGTCCACGCGAAGCACGACCGCCTTCACCGAGTCGTCCTCGCGGGCCCGGCGCAGGAGGCGGGCCGTGGAGTCCCCGCCGATCGTGCCCGCGGGCTGGTTCCCGTCGAGGATGTCGCCCTTGGCGACCACCACGCCGACGGCCTTCCCCCTGCCGGTGGCGCCGGTCCGGTCGCCTCCCTTCGCCTGCAGGTACGCCTCGACGCCGATCTGCCGGAACGTCTTCTTCTCCTCGCCCTCGCCGACGAGCGCGATCATGCGAGCGCGGACCTCGTCCCGCTGGGCGAGCTTGTCGACGAGCCTCGCGTCCAGGGCCATCTTCGCGGCGTCGCCCCCGGCGGCCCGAAGCCGGTCCGGCATGGCGTCGATCCAGGCGGTCACGTCCTCGGGCTTCACCTTGCGGGCAGCGGACACGTCGGTCACGTAGTCGCGCCAGACGTCCCCGTAAGCCTCGACCGCCATCTCCTTCGCCTCGGGCGACATGTCGTTGCGCAGCCAAGGCTCGACCGCCGACTTGTACTCGCCCACGCGGAAGACGTGCACCTCGACGCCCAGCCGGTCGAGGCCGTCCTTGTAGTAGGTGCGCCACCGCCCGAACCCGTGAAGCAGGACTCCGCCCTCCGGGTGCAGGTAGACCTCGTCGGCCTGGGCGGCGAGGTAGTACTGCGGCTGCAGGTAGTGGTCGCCATAGGCGATCACTTTCTTGCCGCTCTTCCGGAAATCGGCGAGGGCGGCGCGGAGGTCGCGCAGCTTGGTCATGCCGGCCCCCGACATGGCGTCGAGGTCGAGGTAGAGGGCCTTGATCCGCCGGTCGTCCTTCGCGAGCCGGATGGCGTCCAGGAGGTCCTTGAGGAGGGTTTCCCTCGCCATCGACCCGACGCCGGCGGCGCCGGCGACGAGCCGCTGGAGGGGATCGCCCCCGGCGAGCTGCTCGACGATCATGCCCTGCGGCCTGACCACGAGGGCGGCGCCGTCGGGAACCTTCACCCGTCCGCTGAGGGCGGCGCCGGCGAGGCCGGCGAGCAGGCCGAAGAAGAGGACGTTCACCAGGAAGCGCCGCAGGCCGTCGACGCCGCGCCCGAGACGCAGGAGGAGAGAGGGACGGTCGCGCATGGGCACTCCTATCGGTCCAGCAGGGTCGCGGCCACGGCGCCGTAGCGGTCGCCCTGGGCGGCGCCCACGGGGAAGAGGCCGTCGAGGCGGGCGACGTCCGCGGCCAGGAGATCGACGTCGAGGGCGGCCAGGTTGTCCTCGAGGTACTTCCGTCGCTTGGTGCCCGGGATCGGCACGACGTCCTCGCCCCTCGCCAGCACCCAGGCGAGGGCGACTTGCGGAGCCGTGCACCCCTTCTCCGCCGCCATCTCGAACACGGGCCGGGCGAGCTCGGCGTTGCGCTCGAGGTGTCCGGCCTGGAAGCGGGGCGAGGAGCGCCGCCAGTCGTCGCTTGAGAGGTCTTCGGGCGCCTTGAAGCGGCCGGTGAGGAGGCCGCGGCCGAGCGGGCTGTAGGCCACGAAGCCGATGCCCAGCTCGCGGCAGGCGGGGAGCGCGCCCGCCTCGTGCTCGCGGGTGAAGAGCGAGTACTCGCTCTGGAGCGCGCTGATCGGGTGGACGGCGTGGGCTCGGCGGAGGGTCGCGGGCGAGGCCTCGGACAGGCCGAGGAAGCGGACCTTGCCCGCGCGGACGAGATCGGCCATGGCGCCGACCGTCTCCTCGATCGGCGTCTTCGGGTCCACGCGGTGCTGGTAGTAGAGGTCGATCGTGTCGAGCCCGAGCCGCTTCAGGCTCGCGTCGCAGGAGGAGCGCACGTATTCCGGCCGGCCGTCCACGCCGCGGGCCGTCGGGTCGCTCCCGCGCACGATCCCGAACTTCGTGGCCACCACCACGGCCGCGCGCCGGCGGCCGCGGAGAGCCTTGCCGACCAGCTCCTCGTTCGCGTGGGGGCCGTACACGTCGGCGGTGTCCAGCATCGTGACGCCCAGGTCGAGGGCGCGGTGGATCGTGGCGATCGACTCCGCCTCGTCGCGGGGGCCATAGAAATCGGACATGCCCATGCAGCCGAGGCCGATCGCCCCGACCTCGAGCCCCTGGGTACCGAGTCGCCGCCTCTTCATGGTGGACCTCCCGGGCCATCTTATCCGGCCCCCGGCCGGACTAGAATCGGCTCGCCGCCCGCGGAGGTCGCCCATGAGCGCGAGAACCCCCTTCCCGAAGGTCTTCTGGGTCGCGAACACGATCGAGGTCCTGGAGCGCTTCGCCTACTACGGCATCTACTTCGGCTTCGGCATCTACATGGCGTCGCTCGGCTACTCGCGGAGCCAGCTCGGCATCGTGCAGAGCCTCTTCCTGCTGCTGTCGTACGTGACGCCCGTCGTCTCCGGCACGTTCGCCGACCGCTACGGCTTCAAGAAGGTCTTGATCGTCTCGTACCTCGCCTACCTGCCGTCGATCCTGCTTCTCATCTTCACGAAGTCCTTCTCGGGGATCGTGCTGACGATGCTCTCCATCGGCCTCGCCGCCGGCATCTTCAAGCCCCTCATCTCCGGGACGGTGCGGGCGGTGACCGACAAGACGAACAAGACCCTCGGCTTCGGCGTCTTCTACGCGATGGTCAACGTGGGCGGCTCGTTCGGGCCGATCGTGGCCGGCCACCTGCGCGCGATCTCCTGGGACTACGCCTTCATCGCGGCGGCGGTGGCGATCGTCGTCATGCTGCTGATCACCGTCTTCTTCTACGAGGAGCCGCCGCGGGAGATCGAGGGCGCGACCCTCGGGCAGAAGCTCCGGGACATCGGCACCGCGCTCTCCGACGTGAAGTTCGCCGCCTTCCTCGTGCTCCTCGGCCTCTTCTTCTGGCTGCCCTTCTGGTCCTTCTTCAACCTCTGCGCCCTCTATGTGGAGCGCGACATCGACACCGCCGCGCTCTACACGGCCCTCGCCGGGGTCTTCGGGGCGGGCTTCGCGGGCTTCCTGTCGCACGCGGGGGAGGACGGAGTCCGGCGGGTGCTGGGGGAGACGATCTCCCACACCGGCTACATCATCATGCTCCTCCAGGTGTTCGTGTCGGGGTACCTCGAGAAGAAGAGGGCGCTGCCGTCGTTCATGTTCGGCCTCGGGGTGGCGGCGGTCGGCTTCTTCGTGCTCGGCTACGCCCGGGTGTCGGTGGCGGCGCTCGTCTTCCTCGGGATCTTCTTCTTCGCGGTGGGGGAGATGATCGCCTCGCCGCGCATCCAGGAGTACATCACCTGGATCGCCCCGAAGGAGAAGGCCGGCCTCTACATGGGCGCGAACTTCCTCGCGGTGGGGATCGGGGGCGCGACGAGCGGCGTCACCTACACGACGCTGTACGGCTACGTGAGGGACCTCGGGCACGCCGAGTACGTGTGGTACGTCCTCGGCGCGCACTTCGCGCTGGCGATCGTGGTGCTGAACGTGTTCGTGAAGCTTTTCGGCGAGTTCCGCGAGCAGGAGGCCTGAGCCTCAGCGGATCGGCGGAGAGGCGGGGGCCTCCGCGGGCGGCCGGCTGGGCGGCGCCGGGGGCGGTTCGGGGGAAATCCCGCGGTCGGTGCGCACCTCGACCGCGCTGAACACGCCCTGCACGTGGACGTCGTAGCCGGGCCGGCCGGCGATGCCGTTCACGCCTCGGTCGACCGCGTTGAAGGGGAGGCCGGGGCCGTGCACCCGCACCGGGATCCCCTCGGGAACGACGAGGGTGAGCGAGTTGAAGACCCCGTTCATCCGGATCTCCGTGTCCTGCCGGGGCGCGGGAAGTCGAGCGTCGACACCGATGAAGACGCCCTCGGTCTGGACGCCCTCGAGGGCACCGGCGGTCAGGTCGAGGGTGCCGCCGACGCCCGCACCCCGGATCCGGACGCGGAGCGGCAGCTCCGCCGGCAGCCTCAGGTCCCAGCGTTCCTTCGGGCGGGGAAGGAACACGACCCCGTGCCGCTCGCCGCCCCGCAGGCGGACCCGCGCGAGGCTGCCGTCGGTGTCGGTCTCCAGGCGCGCGCTCTCGTGGCTCGCGATCGACCCGCCGTCGACGAGGCGCCCGGGCGGCAGATCCGTCGCCGTGGCGATGCGCAGGCGCGCACCGACGAGCTTTGCATCGAGGTCGACGCGCTCCACCCCGTCGGGCCTGACGGCGGTCTCGGGCTGCCAGGGGCCGACGGGCGCCTCGGGCCTCGCCCCGCTCGCCAGCCACGCGAGCCCGCCGAGGATGAGCGCGGGGCCGGCGAGGACGAGCCAGCGGGCCCGCGTCCTGTCGAACGCGATGCGGATGCCGGCCGACACGATGAGCAGCGGCCAGAGGGCGATCGCGTCCAGCCAGAACGACCAGGGCAGGTAGCCCATGGTGTTGAGGAGCAGGAAGACGGCGATGCCCGCCAGCTGAATCCCCTCGGCGGCGCGGGCCCAGTCGGCTCCGGTCCGTCCGGCACCCGGAGTCGCGGTGGCCTCAGTCATGGCGTTACCCCCATCTACCACACCAGTTTACGGGAGGGGGGAAGAGGCCGTTCCGTCACTCGCCGACGGGCGCCGGCGGTTAGCCGAATTGTCCGCGCTCCGGGCCGGTTTAGCGGGACGGGCGCTCCGGAGTGGCCTCTGCGGGGGGCGGCGTCGCCGACAGCCCCCGCTCGATGTGGACGGAGCCGTTCACGGTTCCGAGCTCGAAGCGTGCCCCCCCGCTCCCGATCCGTCCTTCGATCTTCCGGCGGCTCTTGCGTGCGTCGGCGAGATCGAAGTCGCAGCCCACGCTGCCGTTCACCGTGTGGGCCTCGACGTCGGCGCTCGCGTCTCGCGGCAGCGTCAACCGGACGGAGCCGTTCGTGGTGCGGAGCTCGCTGCGGCCGGAGGGGTCGACCCGCGCGACGTCGACCTCGACGCTCCCGTTGACCGCCGAGGCCTCGACCTGGCCGCCCGCGCCCGTGACGTCGACCGAGCCGTTCACGGTCGAGGCGCGTACCGACCCCAGGACGCCGCCGACCTCCACGCGGCCGTTGACGTTGCTGACCCGCACCCGGACGCCGCGGGGGACGCTCACGCGGTACTCCACGCTGCCGGCGCCGCCCAGCCAGCGGGGCCGGGGGTAGCGGGTGCGCACCGAGAGGCGGTCGCCCTCGCCCACGATCTCGACCTGCAGCTCCTGCAGGGCGCGCTCGCTGCCGGCGCGCTTGACCGCCTCGATCCGCACCCGCGCCTCGTCCCAGGTGGCGAGGTGCACGCTCCCGTTCGTGTTCTCCAGGGAGAACTCCCCGTTGGCGGCGAGGGGACGCGTCTCGTCCACGGTCGCGCGGAACGGCATGCCGAAGTCGCCCCCGATGCAGCCGTTGAGGACGAAGCCGAGGACCATGGCTCCGGCGACGTGGAATGCACGCTTCATCGGCGTTCTCCTCCGCTTGCTGCTGTTTACGCACCCGGAGGCGCCGCGGTTCGGGAAAAACGCAGCCTGGGGGGGCGGGTAGGGTCCCGTCAGCGGCGGATCAGCAGGACGTGGGTCCCGGCGATGACGCCGGGCAGGGCCTTCAGGCCCCCGACCTCGACCGACGCGAAGTCGCGCTCGCCCTCGCCGGGGAGCAGGAATAGCGAGCGCCCCTTGACGAGGACGCGGGCGAGGACGATGCCGTCCGGGGTGCGGACGGCGCAGATGCGGTCCGGGCTGACGCGGCCGCCGCGCTGGAAGACGATGCGGTCGCCCGGGGAGGCGAGACCTCGCAGATGCGTCATCGTCGGCAGGGTGACTTCGTACGCGAAGAGCCGCTCCGACGGATGATCGGCCACCAGGCGGCGATCGACGAGCAGGCGGTCCTGGATCGCGAGGGGAGATGGGGCCAGCTTGCCGGGGTCCGCGCCGTCGGCGAGGACGGGCACGCGGAGGATCTCGGGCTCGACCGGTGAGGCGAAAGGGATGGCCGCAGCGGCGATCGGCGGCTCGTGAGCGTCGGGCAGCGTCTCGCCCCGCTCGACGCGGGCCGGATCCTCGGGGCTGCGGCGCGGAGTCCTCTTCGTCTTCATGCGACTGCGCGCGTTCGGGCTCGGAAGCCGTTGCCGTCCCATCGATTGACCCTGACTTTGTTCATCAGTGTACCTCCAGATGTGGGCTCGTCATCCCAGCCTGACGGGGGGTCTCCGATCCCGGCGGATCCCTCGGGACCGGGCCCAGGGAGGCCGTCGGGATGCCTGTCGTCAGCGGACGCCACCGCCCGGGGGCCCGTACCGCTTCTGCTCGTCGTCGAGGACCAGCACCCAGTCGCCGTCGGCCGGCGCCGTGAAGACGTGCGACCCGGTTCGCTCGAGGACGGCGGCAACGGGCGTTGCCGCTCCCGTGCGCGGGTCGAACCAGTGGCCGCGGAGCCGCCGGCCGGGAAGCTGATCGAGGTCGACGCGCACGTGGCGCTGCGCGGGTGGCAGATAGGCGATGAGCGTCGAGCGGTCCCGCGTCACCGCCGCCTGCACCCCGTCGTCCGCGCCCGACTCCCAGTGGCCCTCGACCACGAACTGGTGCCTTTCGTCCGGCTCCAGCTCGTACCAGGGACGCGAGCGGAAGAGCGCGAGGGCGTACGCCATGTAGCGGGCGCCCGGCGAGTCGAGGGCCGCCTCCCACCCGCGGCCGCAGAACCAGAGCGGCTTGTTCCCGAAGAGGTGGCCGGCGGCGCCGGAGAGGACGGCGCGGTACGGGTAGGCGCGCACGTCCTCGGCGTTCTTGCCCCCGAAGTCGTTCTCGTAGTGCGACTCGATGAGGAAGGTCGGCCTCGGCGGCGACCCATCGCGGTCGGCGAGGATGCGCCAGGCCACGGGTCCGTAGGTGTAGGAGCTGTTCACGTCGAGCCAGCCCTCGTCGCCGAAGTAGTCGAAAGCGGCCGTCCCGTTCGCCCAGTGGGCGGTGTGCAGGTGCTGCTCGTCCACCTCGCGGATCGCCTGCGCGAGCGCCCGCACCTCGTCGCGCACGTCCCAGGGGTTTCGGTCGCCGCCGTGCACCCAGAGGAGGTTCGTGAGCGTACGGTAGCGCTTCCCGATCCAGAGCCCGTACTCGCGGCAGCGGGGAGGCCCGGCCTTCTTCAGGAGGTCGACGTAGCCGTCCTTGTCGGCGCCGAGGTACGCCGGCGTCACCAGCAGCAGGAAGCCGAGCCTCTCCGCCTCCTTGAAGACGCGGTCGGCGTGCGCCCAGTAAGCCTCGTTCGGCTGCGTCAGGTCGTCGCCGTCGAAGGGTTGCTGGCCGTAGCGGTCGGGTGAGTAGGTCTTCTTCCCGTCGGGATCGTAGGCGTCGGGCACCGAGACCATCAGGGTGTTGAAGCCCTGGACCCTCCGGACGGTCATGTAGCGGACCGCTTCCTCGAAGGTGAGGTTGTGGGTGAGGGACCACGGCGTGTCCCCGTGGATCAGGAAGGGCACGCCGCGCTGGTCCACGAGGTAGCGTCCGGTGGGGCCGATCCGGAGGGGAAAGGTGACGTCCTGGGCCGGGAGAAGGGCGGGAGCGGTGGCCAGCCCGAGCAAGGCGCCCAGTGTCGTTCTGAGGAGAGTGCGCATCCGGTCGACCTCCGACCAGTTGAGCCTATGCCCGCGATGGGCGGCAGGCAAGAGCGGTATGCTTCGCCTGCGATGGGCCAGACGCGCGTCGACCTTCAGCACCTGCTCGAGGACCTGCGCGACGCCTATCCCGACGCGATCGAGGAGACGATCCTCTCGGAGGTCGTGGCCAACGCCCTGGACTCGGGCGCCGCGAGCGTCCACGTCCTCACCGACCCCACGGAGGAGACGGTCGTGGTGGTGGACGACGGCAGCGGCATGAGCCGCCGGGAGCTGGCCCGTTACCACGACCTCGCGGCCAGCACGAAGACGCGCGGCGAGGGCATCGGCTTCGCCGGCGTGGGGATCAAGCTCGGCCTGCTGGTGGCGGAGGCCGTCCTCACCGAGACACGGCGCGGCAGCGTCCACGTGGCCACCCGCTGGCACCTCGCCTCGCGCCAGAAGGCGCCGTGGCAGTGGGTCCCGCCGCCGGGGTGGGTGGGCGCGCGCGGCACTGCCGTGGGCCTGAAGCTCCGCAACCCGCTGTCGCCCCTCCTCGACGCGGGGTACGTCGAGGGCCGCCTGCGCCTGCACTACGAGCCGCTCTTCGACCCGGCCTTCGACGCGATCCTGGCCGACCGCTACCCGTCCGGCGTTCGCTTCTCGGTCAACGGACGCGTGATGGCGCGGCGCCGCGCGGGAGAGTCGGCGGAGCGTGCCCCGCTCGTCGTGCGCCTGCCACGGAAGAGGAAGCCAGCCGCCTTCGGCTTCCTCGAGCGCGTCTCTTCGCCGCTCCCCGAGGACCGGCAGGGCCTCGGGGTCAGCACGCTCGGCAAGGTGATCCGCCGCGGATGGGACTGGATCGGCCTCCAGTCCTCGTCCCCCGCCCTCGTCGGCGGGCTCATCGAGGCGCCGGGCCTCTCCGCGGCGCTCACCCTGAACAAGGGTGACTTCGTGCGCGCGGGGCGGCGCGGGATCACCTACCTCGCCTACCGGAAGGCCCTCCAGGAGGCCGTGCAGGCCCAGCTCACCGCGTGGGGCGAGGCGCAAGACCGGGAGGACTCGGCGCGGCGGCGGGCCGCGCGTCCCCTCGAGAGGGACCTCGAGGCGGTGCTGCTGGAGCTCGCCGGCGAGTTTCCGGCGCTGGCGGCGCTCGTCGAGCGGCGGCCCGGCGGGCAGAAGCGGTTGCCGACAGGGCGTGAGACCCTTCCAGAGTCGGCCGGTGCCGTGGCGACGGCGAGCGGCCCCGCACCGGTCGCGGCTGAAGGCGAGCCAGGGCCGCACGAAGTCGCCCCCGACGACGCGGAGGAGGGACCGGCCGCGAGCCCCGTCGGGCAAGGGAGCCTCTCGCCACCCGCCGGTTCGGGCGGGTCGCGACGCCCGACCCGCTACGGCCTCGCGATCGACTTCGAGAACCGTCCCGAGTCGCACGATCTCGGGCGGCTGGTTGAATCCACCGTCATCGTCAACACCGCGCACCCCGCCTACCTGCGCGCGGTCGCTTCCCGGTCCGAGGGCTACCATGCCGCGCTCTCTGTGGGCATGGCGCTCGCGGCGGTCGCGGTCGAGCCCGCGGGCACGCGGGCGTTCCTGACGACCTTCCTCGCGCGGTGGGGCGAGGCCGTCGGCCGCGACCGGCGGCGCCGTCAGCCGCGGGCCCGGGCGGGGCAGTAGCCCGCCGAGCCCCTGGAATGGTACTATCCGGATGACAGAGCGGTATTACCACTCGGAGGATAGGCCATGAGGACGATCACGGTAAAGCTGCCCCGACCCCTCGCGGAGCGCCTGGGCCGGGCCGTCGTCCGCCGGCGCAGCACGCGGTCGGCCGTGGTGCGGGAGGCCATCGAGGCGCACCTCGCGGCCGAGGCCGGGGGGACGGAGGGGTCCTGCTTCGACCTCGCCTCCGACCTCGCCGGCGCCGTGCGCGGCCCCTCCGACCTGTCGTCGAACCGGCTCCGGCTGAGAGGCTACGGCCGTTGAAAGTCGTCCTCGCCGACACCGGCCCGATCGTGGCCTACTTGAACGGCCGCGACCGGCACCACGCCTGGGCAGTGGGGGTGTTCAAGCAGCTGCGGCCCCCGCTGTCGACCTGCGAGGCCGTCCTGTCGGAGGCCGTGTACCTCTTGCGATTGGCTCCCGGAGGCGGCGATCGCGTGCTGGACCTGGTGAGCAGGGGCGTACTCCAGGTGACGTTCGACCTGCACGGCGAGGTGGCGGCCGTGAACGGACTCCTCCGACGTTACCGCTCCCTCCCCATGGACCTCGCGGACGCCTCCCTGGTGCGCATGAGCGAGCTGCACGCCGACTGCGTGCTGCTCACGGTCGATTCCGAGTTCCGGGACATCTACCGTCGCAACGGCCGCCAGGTGATCCCCACGCTGCTGCCGCCGGGCAGCCGGCGGCGCCGCCAATCCTGAGTTCGCCCGAGCTCCTCAGCCCGTCCGGACGAGCAGGCAGCCCTCGGACCGAACCCGGACGCGCAGCTCCATGCCCACGCCTCCCGCGGCATCGGCGCTCAGCGTGATCTCGCCGCCTTCCTCCCGCCATCGCGCCTCGACCTCGCGGAGACGGTCGTCCGGCCCCGCCACCACGAGCCGGGCCGAGCCGTCGTGGGCGAACGAGATCCACTGGCGGGGGCGCCGCGACAGCGGCAGATCGTCGCCCTCGGGGCGATAGACGGCGCCCTCCGGCCCGTCCTCCTCGAAGACGTGCACCCAGGGCGTGGCGAAGAGAGCGTCGAAGAGGGTCACCCGAGGTCCGGGCGGGCCTTTTCCAGCGCGGCGCGCATCCTCACCACCTGCTGCGACGTGAACAGGAACATCGCGGCGTCGTCCACGTAGTCCATGTAGTTCATGAACATGTCGCCGTGGGGGCCGTTGCTGCACGAGACGGAGGGGAAGGTGGGTGTGCCGAAGTTCGGGCCGGCGGCGTTCGGCGTGTCGGCCACGAGGTCGGAGC
>JBGPQQ010000056.1:0-11304 GCA_041489115.1 Vicinamibacteria bacterium
GATCTTGTCCACCGCGTCCATCCCCTCGATGACCTGGCCGAAGACGGCGTAGCCCGCCCCGCCGATCCCGAAGTCCAGCCGGTGGTTGTCCCGCACGTTGATGAAGAACTGGCTGGTGGCGCTGTCGGGGTCGTTCGTCCGAGCCATGGCGACCGTGCCGCGGGAGTTGCGGAGGCCGTTCCTGGCCTCGTTCTTGATCGGGCCCTGGGTCGGCTTCTCCTCGAGCTCGGGGGTGTACCCGCCGCCCTGGATCATGAAGCCCGGCATGACCCGGTGGAAGACGGTGCCGTCGTAGTGGCCGGCGCGCACGTACTTCAGGAAGTTGCGCACCGAGATCGGCGCCTTGACCGGGTCGAGAGCGATGGTGATGGTGCCGAAGACCGTCCGCCCCTGGGCCACCTCGAGGGCCACGACCGGCCCGCTGGGGGCGGGCGTTGGGGCGGTCTCGGCCGCCGGCGCGGTGGCCGGGGCGGCGGCCTGGGCGAGGACGAGGGCGAGAGCGAGGAGATGCATGGGAAACTGACCTCCAGACAGGGATTCTAGCAGCCCCCGTTGCGTGGTCACGAAGGGGGCCCTAGAATGCTCGTAACCGCATGGTGCTCTTCAACTACTCGACCAAGGAGCTCACCGCCAAGGTCGTCTACTACGGCCCGGGTCTCTGCGGAAAGACCACGAACCTGCAGTGGGTCCACGAGAAGCTGCCCATCAAGAACAAGGGCAAGATGCTCTCGCTGGCGACCGAGACGGACCGCACGCTCTTCTTCGACTTCCTCCCCATCGAGATCGGGACGATCCGGGGGATGAAGACGAGGATCCAGCTCTACACCGTGCCCGGCCAGGTCTTCTACAACGCCACCCGGCGCATGGTGCTGAAGGGGGCCGACGCCGTCTGCTTCGTGTGCGACTCGCAGGAGGCGATGCTCGACGCCGACCTCGAGAGCTACGAGAACATGCGGCAGAACCTCGAGGCCAACGAGATCGACCCCGACGAGATCCCCGTCGTGCTGCAGTACAACAAGCGGGACCTCCCGAACGCGCTGCCGATCGAGATCCTCAACGAGCGGATGAACCCGCACAACTACCCCTTCTACGAGGCGATCGCGGTGAAGGGGGTCGGCGTCGAGGACACGCTCAAGGCCGTCACGAAGCTCGTCTTCAAATCGCTCTCGGTGAAGTACGGGAACGGGGCCGCGGCCCCGTCGCCCCCGGGCCGGGCCCCGGGGCCCCCGCGAGCGACGCCTCCGCGAGAGGGCACCCCCGGGCCGCCGCTCGCCGTCTCGACGGACGACCTGCTGGTCGATCTCGGCCTGGGCGGCCCGGAGCCGGAGAGGACCGCACCGCCCCAGGCCTCCGATCTGCCCCCGATCGAGTTCGACGAGGACACGCCCGTGGGGTCGGTCTACCCCTCGCCGGGGCCGGCGCTGGCCGTCGCTCCGGCATCTCCCGCGGCGCGGTCCGCTCCGGCGGCTCACCCCGCGAGACCGGCACCGGTGGCCCCTCCCCCCGCGCCGGCGCCGGCCGAGCCGACCCGCCCGCCGATCGGGGCGCACCGCCCGGCGAGCACGCTCGTCTCGAACCGCGACGAGGCCGACGAGCTGCGCCGGCGGATCGCCTCGCCGGGGTTGTCCGAGGTCGAAGTCGAGATGGACCTCGAGGAGATCGACGACTTCGACCACCCGACGCACGCCCAGCTCGTGCCGGGTCGCCCGCCGGACGCCACGGCGGCGGAGCCCGTGCTGCAGCCCGAAACGGCCAGCGCCACCGAGGTCGAGGTCCCCATCGACATCGAGGTGGCCCCGGGCACGACCCGGATCAGCCTCAACATCAAGCTGCTGCTGAACCTGCGCCGCTAGTCCCCCGCCGGCGCGGCGAAGACCGCCGCCCGCTGCACACGTCGGTGAGCCGCTTCGCGTGGGTGGGCGAGAGAGTGACCGCCTTCGGGGGCTCCTTCTCGTCGGGATGCTGGCCAAAGGGCTTCATGCCGCCGACGCTACTACAATGACCTCTTCACGCGGAACCACCGGTCCGGAGGCGCCATGATTCCCCGCCGTCGCGCTCTCGTCGTGCTCGCCGTCCTCGGCCTCCTGGCTCCGCTGGCGCCGGCCGAGCCGCCTCTCCAGCCGCTCGACTTCGACCGGGGGGCGAGCGGCCTCGCCCTGGCGCTGCGCAAGGTCGGCGTCTCGGGCCGGGTCCTGTACGTGACCGCCCACCCGGACGACGAGCACAACGGGGTCCTCGTGCGCCTCTCGCGCGGCCTCGGGCTGCGCACGGCGCTCCTCACCGTGACGCGCGGCGAGGGTGGCCAGAACGCGATCGGGCCGGAGCTCTTCGACGCGCTCGGCGTGCTGCGCACCGGGGAGCTGATGGCGATCCATCGGTACGACGGGGTCGAGCAGTACTTCGGTCGCGCCTACGAGTTCGGCTACTCGTTCAGTGTCGAAGAAACCCTCGCGAAGTGGGGGCGCGAGGAGACGCTGGGCGACGTGGTGCGCGTGGTGCGCGGCTTCCGGCCGGACGTGATCCTCACCCTTCCGCTGGAGGGCGAGGGCGGCGGGCAGCACCACCAGGCGGTCGGCCGGCTCGCGGGCGAGGCCTTCCGTGCCGCGGCGGACCCGGCGCGGTTCCCCGAGCATCTCCGCGAAGGGCTCCGGCCGTGGCAGGCTCGCAAGGTCTACCAGGGCGGGGTCGGCGGCTTCGGCGAGGTGCCCGGCGCGCCGGTCCGCGTGCCGACCGGCGTCTACGACCCCGCTCTCGGGATGACGTGGCAGCAGCTCGGCAGCCGCGCGCGGACGATGCACCGCTGCCAGGGGTCGGGCCAGCTCACGGCCGACCCCCGCCCCGCCGAGGGGGTCTTCAGCCTCCTCGACGCGGATCCGGCGGTGGGTGCTCCCGAAGGCGACATCCTCGACGGCATCGACACGACCCTCACCGGCCTCGCGCGCTTCGCCCCCGCGACGGCCGCGCTCGGGCGAGAGCTGGCCGCACTGCAATCGCAGGCCGTGTCCGCCCGGGCCGGCTTCGACCCGGCCTCACCCGAGAAGTCCGTGCTCGCGCTCGCCGAGGCCCTCGCCGCCGGGCGCTCGATCGCCCGGAAGCTCGACGGCCGGGTCCCCGATCCCGCCGCCCGCGCCGAGGTCGCGGAGCGCCTGCGCGAGGAAGAGTCCGACACCGAGGCCGCGCTCGCGCTCGCCCAGGGCCTCGTGCTCGAGGCGCGCGCCGACGACGGGCTCGTGACCCCGGGCCAGTCGGCGAGTGTCGACGTCGCGCTCTTCAACAACTCGGGCCGGGAGCTCGACGTGGAGGAAGTCGAGCTGGCCGCCCCCGCCGGCTGGACGGTCGAGAGGCGCGAGGGCGAGGCCGGTCCGCTCCCCGGCGGCGGGTCGCGCCGGGCGCGCTTCGCGGTGACGGTCGCCGCCGACGCACGCGCGTCGCAGCCCTACTGGCGTCGCGCGAAGGACCGCGACCGCAACGAGCTCCTCGTCGCCGCCGACGAAACCCGGCCGTGGAGCCCGCCCGCCCTGGTGGCGCGCGTGCGCTGCCGCGTGGGCGGCGTCGAGACGACCCTCGGCGCGCCCGTCGCCTGGCGCTACGAGGGGCCCTTCGTCGGCGGCGAGCGCCGGCACGAGGTGCAGGTCGTGCCTGCGCTGTCGGTGCGCCTCTCTCCCGAGATCACGGCGGTGCCGCTCGCCGTGCCGCGGCAGCCGGTCGAGGTGCGCGTCTTCGCGAGGAGCTTCGCGCGGGGCCCGGCCGAGGCGACCGTCCGTCTCGAGGCCCCGGCGGGGTGGCGGGTCGAGCCGGCGGGCGCACCCGTCCGCTTCGCGCACGAGGGCGAGGAGGTGGGCGTCCGCTTCCGGGTCGCGGCGCCACCCGCGCTCGCGGCGGGAACGCTCGCGCTGCGCGCGCTCGCCGTCCACGACGGCCGCGAGTACCGCGAGACGGTCCAGGCCGTCGAGTACGACCACGTCGAGCGCCGCCAGCTGCTGCGGCCGGCGGAGGCCCGCGTCCTCGTCCTCGACGTGCGCACGGCACCGGGCGCCTCGGTCGGGTACGTGATGGGCTCGGGCGACGCGGTGGCCAACGCGGTCCGGCAGATCGGTGTGCCGCTGACGCTCCTCTCGGCCGACGACCTCGCGTTCGGCGACCTCGCGCGCTTCTCCACGATCGTCACCGGCATCCGCGCGTACGAAACGCGCGCCGACCTGCGCTCGTCCCACCCGCGGCTGATGAGGTGGGTCGAGGCGGGCGGCCACCTCGTGGTGCAGTACAACCGCGACGCCTTCAACCGCGTCTCGCCGTCGGTCCCGGCGCCGGCCGGATCGGCCCCGAGCCCGTTCGTGCCGTACCCGGCCGCCGTCACGTCCGAGCGGATCAGCGACGAGACGGCTCCGGTGCAGGTGCTCGTCCCCCGCCACCCGCTGCTGACGACACCCAACCGCATCGGCGCCGGCGACTGGCAAGGCTGGGTGCAGGAGCGCGGGATCCAGTTCCTCGCCGCGCGCGACCCGCGCTACCGGGAGCTCCTCGCCGCGACCGACCCCTTCCCGTACAACCCCGGCGAGAAACGGGGGATCCTCGTCGAGGCGCAGGTGGGGAAGGGCACGTGGACCTACGTCGGCCTGGCGCTCTTCCGGCAGGTCCCGGCCGGCGTTCCCGGCGGCTGGCGGCTGCTCGCCAACCTCGTCAGTCGTCCACGCCCGGCCGTCGTCGGCGCCTACTGGCCGGCCAGCCCCGAACCAGGCTTCTCGTACAGCAGCCGGCCGTCCACGATCGTGGCGAGGACCTCGGTCTTCATGAGAGCCTCGTCGGGCACCGACAGTATGTCCTGCGAGAGGACGACGAGGTCGGCGAGCTTCCCCACCTCGATCGAGCCCTTCTCCTTCTCCGCGAAGCTGCCGTAGGCGGCGTCGAGCGTCATCGTGCGGAAGGCCTCCGCGCGGGTCAGCTTCTGGTCGGGGTCGAAGCCGCCGGGCGGCTGGCCGCTCGCGTCCTGCCGCGTCACGCTCGCGTGGAAGTTCTGGATCGGCGAGACGTCCTCGACCGGGGCGTCCGTCCCGTTCAGGATGCGCGCCCCGCTCGCGAGCAGCTTCCGCCAGGCGTAGGCGCCCTCGGCCACGCGGGCGTCGCCGAGGCGTTTCGGGGCCCACGGCCGGTCGGAGGGGCAGTGGATCCCCTGCATCGCGGCGAGGACGCCCAGCCGGCCGAAACGCGGGATGTCGGCCTCGTCGAGGATCTGCGCGTGCTCGACGCGGAAGCGCGGGTCCTTCACCTCAGGGTGCTCGGCGAAGGCCTTCTCGTAGGCGTCGAGGACGACGCGGTTGGCGCGATCGCCGATCGCGTGCGTCCCGACCTGGAAGCCGTGAGCCAGGGCGAAGCGCGCGGCCTCGAGGATCTCCGCGGGCGGCGTGACGAGGAGGCCCGAGTTGCCGGGATCGTCCGAGTACGGCTCTAGGAGGGCCGCGCCCCGCGAGCCGAGGGCGCCGTCGGCGTAGAGCTTCACGGCGCGGATGGTCAGCAGGCCGCCGCCAAGGCCGACCTCCGGCCGGCCGAGCGCCCGCATCGTCGGCAGGCCCGCCGCCATCACGTAGAGGCGCGTGCGCAGCTTGCCGGCGGCGGCCGTCTCCCGGTAGAGCTCGAGCACGTCCGTGCCGGCGCCGGCATCGGTGAGGCTGGTGACGCCCTTCGCGAGGCACTCGTCCATCGCCAGCTCGAGGGCCCGGCGCACGTCCTCGGGCGTGCGCTCCGGCGGCTCGATCAGGCCCTGCGCGTTGTCGACGAAGATGCCGGTCGGGCTCCCGCTCGCGTCGCGGATCACCTCTCCGCCCGAGGGGGCCCGCGTCTCGCGCGTGATGCCCTTCAGGGCCATCGTCTTCGCGTTGGCGAGGACGGCGTGGCCGTCGGCGCGCTCGAGCACGACCGGGTTGTCGGGAGAGACAGCGGTGAGCGCCGCGTGGGTGGGGAAGCCGCGGACGGCCCCCCGGGCCGGCGCGTCCCACTTGCCTTCGTGCCAGCCGCGGCCGCGGACCCACTCGCCGGGCTTCCGCATCTTGACCGCCGCCGCCACCCGGTCGACCACCTCCGCATAGCTCCGCGTTCCCACGAGGTCCACGTCGAGACGGGCGAAGCCGATCCCGAGCAAATGCGCGTGCGCGTCGTCGAACCCGGGGACGACGGTGCGGCCGGCGAGGTCGAGGACGCGCGTCTTCGGGCCGACGAGCGCGGCGACGCTCGCGTTCCCGCCGACGGCGACGATCCGGTTGCCGCGGATCGCCACCGCCTCCGTGCGCGGCCGTGTCGCGTTCACCTTGTGCACCACGGCGTTCTTCAGGACGAGGTCGGCGGGCTCCGACGCGCGGGTGTCGCGACCGACCGCGAGCAGGACCGCGGACATGGCGAGGCGATGAAAGGCACGGCGGGTCATCTCGGGATCCTCCTCGGTGGGTGAGGCGGCCAGTATATCCTCGGGCGAATGGGACGCTGCCGCGCCGGGAGGCCACGCCGGCCGGCTGCCGCGTCCTCTTCGGCATCGACCACCAGTGGTCCTGGCCGCGCGACCTTTGGCGGCCGCGGGCCTGAAGAGGCGCCCGTGGCGCGATGCGCGGCGCTCGATCTCACGCGGGCGCCGGCCCGGGTCCACCCGCGGCACGAGGAGCAGCAGGCTCGGCAGCTCCCGCCACCAGGTCGTCGTCATCGCGACTTGTCCTTTCGCTCCCTCCCCACGCGGAGGAGCTCCATCGCCGCCCCGAGCGCGTCGTCGAGCGCCGAGGCGTTCAGGCTGTAGACGATGGTCGTGCCCGTCTTCTGCGCCACGATCAGCCCGGCCTGCTTCAGCACCGCGAAGTGGCCGGAGAGCGTGGACCTGGCGAGGGGGAAGCGGTCGGCAATCTCGCCCGCCGTCATGTCCCGCGCCCGGAGCAGCCGCAGGACCTTGCGCCGTGTCGGCGGCGGCGCCGGCCTTGACACCCGCGCCCGCCACTCCTAGTGTTCGGCATCTCTGCGGAGGCCCCCCCATGCCCAAGACCGTTCTCGAGATCCTCGAAGCGACGGCGCGCGCCCACGCGGACCGGCCGGCCATGGCGAGGAAGCGCGGCGGGGCGTGGGAGAAGACGACCTGGCGCGAGTACCGTGACGCGGTGCGTCAGGCGGCGCGGGCCCTGGTGGCCTCGGGCGTCGAGCCGGGCCGGGGTGTCGTCATCCTGGCCTTCAACCGGCCCGAGTGGTACGTCGCGAACCTCGCGGCGATCGCGGTGGGGGCCCGGCCGGCCGGGATCTACACGAACAGCACCCCGGAGCAGTGCCGCTACATCGCCGAGCACGCGGAGGCGGCGGTGGCGGTGGTGGAGAACCGCGAGTCGCTCGAGCGGCTGCAGGGCGCGGGGGGGCGGCCCCGGGGCCTGAAGGCGATCGTGCTCATGGACGGCGCGGCGGCGGAGCCCGGCGTCCTCACCTGGGCCGACTTCCTCGCCCTCGGCCAGGCGTCCCACGAGGCCGAGGTGGAGCGCCGCATCGCGGCGGCGAGGGCGGCGGACGTGGCGACCCTCATCTACACCTCGGGCACGACGGGCACGCCGAAGGCGGTCATGCTCACCCAGCGCAACCTCGCCTTCATCGCCGAGAAAGCCCGGGAGATCCTGCCCGTCGGCGCCGGGGACCGGCTCATCAGCTACCTGCCGCTCTCCCACATCGCCGAGCAGGTCGTCTCGCACCTCCTCTCCCTCGCGACCGGCGCCTCGGTCCACTTCGCGGAGAGCCTCGAGAAGCTGCCGGAGAACCTGCGCGAGGTGCGGCCCCACCTCTTCCTGGGAGTGCCGCGCGTCTGGGAGAAGATCCAGGCGGGCATCCAGGCCGCGGGGGCACAGGCGAGCCCCCTGCGCCGCCGCATCGCCGCCTGGGCGCGGGGCGTGGGTCTCGCCGGCGGGTACGCCGACCAGGAGGGCCGGCGGCGGCCGTGGAGCTACGGCCTCGCCGACCACCTCGTCTTCTCGAAGGTGCGCCAAAAGCTGGGCTTCGACGAGGCCCGCATGCTCGTCGTCTCCGCCGCCCCCATCGCGAAGGAGACGCTCGACTTCTTCCAGAGCCTCGCCCTGCCGATCATGGAGGTGTACGGCATGAGCGAGTGCACGGGTCCGACCACCGTGTCGGTCCCGAAGCGCTACCGCCTGGGCCGCGCGGGCTACGCCATCCCCGGGACCGAGCTGAAGGTGGCCGAGGACGGCGAGATCCTGATGCGCGGGCCCCACGTCTTCGCGGGCTACTACAAGAACGACGAGGCGACCCGGGAGACGCTCGACGCAAAGGGCTGGATCCACTCGGGAGACGTGGGCGAGATCGACGCGGACGGCTTCCTCCGCGTCACCGACCGCAAGAAGGAGCTCCTCATCACCTCGGGCGGGAAGAACATCGCGCCGCAGCACCTCGAGGGGAAGCTCAAGCAGATCGCGGCGGTCTCGCAGGCGGTTGCGATCGGGGACCGGCGGCCCTACGTGGTGGCGCTTCTCACCCTCGACCCCGCCCGCGTGGCCGCGGAGGCCGAGAAGGCCGGGAGCCCCGCCCGCACCCCCGAGGACGCTGCCCGCTGCCCGCTCTTCAAGACCTATGTGGAGAGGCAGGTCGAAAAGATCAACCGGTCTCTCGCGCGGTACGAGACGATCAAGAAGATCGCGCTCCTGCCGAAGGAGCTGTCGGTCGAGACCGGCGAGCTGACGCCGACGCTGAAGCTCAAGCGCCGGGTGATCCACGAAAGGCACAAGGACGCGATCGAAGCCCTCTACGCCTGAGCCTCCCGGGCTCCCGGGCTCCCGGGCTCCGCCTCGCCTTGACCGCCGTCCGCGCCGGGGCGTAGTCTCACCCCCAGACGTCCCGAGACACCGAGGTCCACGCGCACCATGCCCCCCTCTGTCGGCCTGCGGTTCGGGCGCTACGAGCTCCTCTCCAGGCTGGGCGCGGGGGGGATGGGCGAGGTCTGGCGCGCGCGCGACCAGGACCTCCACCGCGACGTCGCGGTCAAGTTCCTGCCCGAACGTTTCACCGCCGACGGCAACCGCCTGGGCCGCTTCGCCCAGGAGGCGCGCGCCGCCTCCTCCCTCAACCACCCCAACATCGTCACCATCCACGAGATCGGCCAGACCTCCGGCCTGCCCTACATCGTGATGGAGCTCGTCGAGGGGCACACCCTGCGCGAGCTGATCCTGGCCCAGGAGGCGCGCCCCTTCTCCGCCCGCCGGCTGCTGGAGGTCGGCACCCAGCTCGCGGATGGCCTCGCCAAGGCCCACGCCGCCGGCATCGTCCACCGGGACCTGAAGCCCGAGAACGTGATGGTGACGGCCGACGGCTTCGTGAAGATCCTCGATTTCGGGCTCGCCAAGCTGCGGGGCGACGGCTCCGGGGGCCACGAGCAGTGGTTCGACTCCGCCGCGCCGACCTGGCCCGGGTCGCCCTCGCCGCAGACCGCGGTGGGCGTGGTCCTGGGGACGGCCGGCTACATGTCCCCCGAGCAGGCGCGCGGGAGGGCGGTGGACTACCGCTCCGACCAGTTCACCCTCGGCGCGATCCTCTACGAGATGGCGACCGGCCGCCCGGCCTTCCGCCGCGAGACACCGGCCCAGACGATCGCCGCGATCATCGACACGACACCCGAGCCCCTCGCCACCCTGAGCCCGGCCCTTCCCCCTCCCGCGCGATGGATCGTCGAGCGCTGCCTGGCCAAAGAGCCGGCGGAGCGATACGCCTCGACGCTCGACCTCGCCCGCGAGCTCCGCAATGTCCGCGAGCGCCTCCCCGAGGTCGACTCGCCGGGCTCCTCCCCCCACGGGATGGGGACGGCCCGCGTCCCCCCGGCCTGGCGGCGCACCGCGGGCATCGGCCTCGCCGCCCTCGCGGTCGTGGCCCTCGCGTGGGGCGCGCGGGAGCTCTGGAAGGGAAGCGGGCCGGCCACGCCCGCCCGGCCTCCCGTCGTCG
Source organism: Vicinamibacteria bacterium (assembly GCA_041489115.1). Classification (GTDB taxonomy): domain Bacteria; phylum Acidobacteriota; class Vicinamibacteria; order Fen-336; family Fen-336; genus DATBSL01. The sequence continues at coordinate 9,955 of JBGPQQ010000056.1, forward strand.
CCGTGCTGCCCCTCACCAACCTCACTGGGCAGGAGAAGTACGACGCGACGGCGGTCGGCATCGCGCAGGTGCTCGTCGATTCCCTGTCGCAGATCGACGGCCTGCAGGTGCTGCCGCGCGCCTCGACTCTGGCCTACGGCGACCGCAAGAGCGACCTGCCGACGGTCGCGCGTGCGCTCGACGCGAGTTACCTCGTCGATGGTGTGCTGCAGCGCTCGGAGAACCGGCTGCGGGTGAGCCTCAGCCTGGTGCGCGCCTCGACGAAGATCGTCGAGTGGGGCGAGACGTTCGACGGCGTGTTTCCGCAGGTCTTCGAGCTGCAGTCCCGCGTGGCCGACGGCGTCGCGCGCGCCGTGCGGCTGCGCGTCTCGCCGCAGGAGCGCGCGCGCATCGAGGCGCGTCCGACGGCCAGCCCCTCGGCCTGGGAGGACTACACGACGGCACTAGCTCTCCTCGACCGGCAGGACCGCCCGGGGAACGTGGCGGCCGCGATCGCCAGGCTGGAGGCGGCGCTGCGCGCCGACCCGCGGTTCGCCAAGGCCCACGCCGCCATGGCTCGCGCGTGTCTCGCACGCTACGAGGAGACGGGCGACGCCGCGTGGGCGGACCGCGGGAGGGACGCCGCGCAGGAGGCGCTGCGGCTCGAGCCGCGCGACGTGGAGGTCCGGCGGTCCCTCGCGTTGATCCTGGCGAGCCGCGGCCGGCTGAAGGAGGCGATCGACGAGCTGAAGCAGGCCATCGCCCTCAAGCCAAACTCCGATGGGACCCGGCGGCTGTTCTCGGAGGTGCTCGTCGCCGCCGGTCAGCCCGAGGCCGCCCTGGAGCAGGCGCGTCAGGCCGTCGCGCTGCGCTTTAGCTACGCCGAGAACCACATGGCGTTCGGCTGGGTGCACTTCTCAGCGGGCCGCTTCGGCGAAGCGGCGGCGGCCTACCGCCGCGCGACCGAGGTGCAGCCGGACAACGCGTGGGCCTTCCAGATGCTCGGGACGTCGCTCCACATGGCGGGCGACCTCGAGGGCGCGGTGGCCCCGTACAAGGAGGCGATCCACCTCGCCCCGGACGCGCGGGCCTGGGCAAACCTGGGATACGTCTACTACGTGACGGGCCGGCTGCCCGACGCCGTGCACGCGTACGAGGAGGCGACACGCTTCGAGCCGGGCTCCGGCACGATCCGCCGCAGCCTCGGCGACGCGCGCGCGAAGGCGGGCGACGCAACCGGCGCGCGCGCAGACTGGACGGCGGCGGTCGCGCTCAGCCAGGCGGCCCTGCGCGTAAACCCGCGCGATCCCCGGCAGCTCAAGAACGTGGCCATCTGCCTCGCCAAGCTCGGCGAGCGCGCCGAGGCTCTGC
>JBGPQQ010000057.1:0-11250 GCA_041489115.1 Vicinamibacteria bacterium
CGCCATTCCGCCGCCGACCAGCAGGTAGTCGACCTTGTCGAGCAGGCTCCGGAGGACCGCGATCTTCGAGGAAACCTTTGCGCCGCCGATGATCGCGACGAACGGGCGCTTCGGGTTGTTGACGGCGTCGCCCAGGAAGTCCAGCTCCTTCTTCATCAGGTAGCCGGCCGCGCGCCGGGGCAGCCCCACCCCCGTCATCGAGCTGTGGGCGCGGTGGGCTGTGCCGAAGGCGTCGTTGACGTAGACGTCGCCGAGCCTCGTGAGGGAGGCGCGGAAGGCCTTGACCGCCTCGGGGTCGGCCTTGACCGAGGTGCCGTCCTCCTTCTTGACCTGGCCCTCCTCCTCGATGTGGAAGCGGAGGTTATCGAGGAGGGCGACCTCACCGGGATTGAGGGCCGCGCAGGCCTTCTCGACGTCCGGACCCACGCAGTCGTCCAGGAACTTCACCGGCTTGCCGAGGAGCCCGGCGAGCTTGTCGGCCACCGGCTTGAGCGAGTATTTCGCGATCTTCTGCCCGTCCGGGCGGCCCAGGTGGCTCATGAGCACCAGGCTCGCGCCCTTGCCGAGCACGTACTGGATGGAGGGCAGCGAGGCGCGCAGCCGCTTGTCGTTCTCCACCTTCCCGTCCTTGACCGGCACGTTGAAGTCCACGCGCATGATCACGCGCTTGCCCTTGAGGTCGAGGTCCTCGATGAAGAGCTTGGCCATGGTCCTTGCCCCTGTTTCTGCCGTTCTCGTGAAAAGGGGCGGCCCGCTTCGGGCCGCCCCAGGGAATCCCGGGGATCACCCCCGGAGCCGGCGCAGTCCTACTTCGCGCCGTCCTTCTTCGCCATGTAGCGGAGCAGGTCGATCACGCGGTTCGAGTAGCCCCACTCGTTGTCGTACCAGGACACGACCTTGAAGAAGCGCTTCTCGCCCTTCAGGTTGTTCTGGAGGGTGGCGAGCGAGTCGTAGATCGACGAGCGCTCGTCGTGGATGAAGTCGGTGGAGACGACCTCCTCCTTGCAGTAGCCGAGGATGCCCTTGAGGTAGGTCTCGCTGGCCTTCTTCATCAGGCCGTCGATCTCCTCGATCGAGCTGTCCTTGACCGAGCGGAAGACGAGGTCCACGACGGAGACGTTCGGCGTCGGCACGCGGAAGGACATGCCGGTGAGCTTGCCCTTCGTCGCGGGAAGCACCTCGCCCACCGCCTTGGCGGCGCCGGTGGACGACGGGATGATGTTGATGGCCGCCGCGCGTCCGCCGCGCCAGTCCTTCTTGGACGGGCCGTCCACGGTCTTCTGCGTCGCGGTGTAGCTGTGGATCGTGGTCATGAGGCCTGTCTCGATCCCGACGCCCTACTTCAGGAGGACGTGCACCACGGGGGCCAGGCAGTTCGTCGTGCAGGACGCGTTCGACACGATGTGGTGCTTGGCGGGGTCGTACTCGCCCTCGTTCACGCCCATGAGGAGCGTCTTCACGTCGCCCTTGCCCGGGGCGGAGATGATGACCTTCTTCGCGCCGGCGGCGAGGTGGCCTTTGGCCGTCTCGGAGTCGGTGAAGAGGCCCGTCGACTCGATCACGTAGTCGGCGCCCAGAGCCTTCCAGGGCAGCTGGCTCGGGTCCTTCGCCGCCATGATGCACTTCACCTCGTCGCCGCCGACGATGAGCACGTCGTTCCCCTCCACGGAGGGGCTGCTCTTCTTGGTGGCGAGCGAGTGCTTGAAGCGCCCGTGGACCGAGTCGTACTTCATCTGGTACGCGAAGTAGTCGGCATCGGTGACGATGTCGACGACGCCGACGACGTCGATCTCCTTGCCGAGGAGGCCCTGATCGCAGAGGGCCTGGAAGACCAGACGGCCGATCCGGCCGAAACCATTGATACCAACTTTGATCGCCATTCTCGTCGACCTCCCCGAATAAACCGAACTCGCAGTCTAGCCCAGCGTGCGCGCGAGGCACAAGAAACGGCGGGTCCATGGTGGTGGGCCAAGCGAACTACGTTGAGCCACGATCATTTGGCGGCGTTGTGACGTCCAGCGCACCCGTTCATGGCTCGGGTCTCGCGGCGGCGTTGCGCCGCCCGCGCCCGCCGGGCCATGATCCCGCGCATGCGACAGCCGGGCGAGACCGCCGAGTTCACTCTCAAGGCCGTCGTCACCGGGGTCGTGCTGGGGATCGTGTTCGGCGCCGCGAACGCCTACCTGGGGCTGCGCGTCGGGATGACGGTCTCCGCGTCGATCCCGGCGGCGGTGATGACGGTTGCGGCTTTCCGGCTCCTGCGCTCGAAGGGCACGATCCTCGAGGCCAACCTCTCGCAGACCGTGGCCTCGGCCTCGACCGCGCTCGCGACCGGCACCATCTTCACGGCGCCCGGGCCCATCTCCCCGAGCACGCGGAGAGCGGCGTCGGCCAGCGGGGTGCCGTCCCCGACGAGGTCCGCGAGCCGCTTGGCGGCGAGCTTCACCAGGATCCGCTCGCCCACGCCGGTCATCGACACGCCGACTCGCGCCGTGCAGTAGGTCCCGGCCCCGATGACCGGCGTGTCGCCGACGCGGCCGGGGTAGCACTGGCCAGTCCCGCCGGTCGAGGTGGCGGCGGCGAGCCGGCCCTGCGCGTCGAGGGCGACGCAGCCGACCGTCCCCAGCCGCGGGTTCTCGGCCTTCCACGCCGCCGCCATCGCCGCGTAGTCGAGGCGCCGGCAGGGTTCGTCGAGGTGCTCCTGCCAGTAGGCGATCTTCGCGGGCGTGGCCACGACGCCCACGTCGTGGCCGAGACGCGCGGCGAGGGCGAGGGCCTCGGGGCCGGCGAGCATCACGTGCGCGTCCTGCTCGAGGAGGTAGCGGGCGAGGCTCACGGGGTGGGGAAGGAGCGGCACCTGCGCCACCGCGCCCGCCCGCCCGTCGCCCGCCATGATGCTCGCGTCGAGGCGCGCGACACCGTCGGCCTGCAGGTACGCGCCGGTGCCCGCGTTCAGCAGCGGCTCGTCCTCGAGCGCGCGCACCGCGGCCTCGGCCGCGTCGAGGGCGCTTCCGCCCTGCTGCAGCACGCTCCAGCCGGCGTCGGCCGAGTGCTCGCAGGCCGCGTTGCGCGGAGCCTCCTCGCCGGGGGGCGGCGTCCCGCACCCGCCGTGCACGATCAGCGCCGGTCTCATGTGCTCGTCCCTCCCGTCATCCCGAGCGCGACATCGATGTCGACGCGCGAGCGATCGGCCGAGCCAAGTAAGCCACCGGTGACGACCGGCTGCAACCCCCGTCCGGCTTGCCCGCCCGCCGGGGTGTGGACGAAGTCTTCTTCACGGGCGGCGACCAGGCGCGCATCATGGACGTGCTCGCCCGGACCGCCTGGAGATCACGCTCCTGCGCCCCGGCCAGAAAACGGACCTGCGGCTACGGCCGTGACACAGGATTCAGTGCTCTACGAGGCTCTCCTGGAAGGCCTTCCTCGAGGCCTTCGAGCTCCCTCGCAACGCCCACTCGACCGGGGGCGTTGCTCGGGTGCTAATGCACCCTGGCGTACTTGGCCTGGAGCTCGTCCTTCGACTCCGCGTGCTCGGGATCGTTGATGATGCAGCCGTCCACCGGGCAGACCTCGACGCAACGGGGATTGTCGTAGGCACCCACGCACTCGGTGCACTTCTCGGGGTCGATGACGTAGATCGAATCTCCCGCGGTGATGGCCGTGTTGGGGCACTCCGGCTCGCACGCGCCGCAGCTGATGCACTCGGCCACGATCTTCATCGCCATGAAGTCAACTCCTCCAGAGGGGCTTCCGACCACACGCAAACCTTGCGCCCGGGGAACCCAGCCGAGAAGTGAAGATGCACGATTCCTGCCACTTTGGGCGTATTGGGCACCCGAAGGCCGCTCGGCCCGTCTGACGTTATACTTGCGGGCGGACTTGCGGGCCGTGACCGGCCCGCGGAGCGACGTGTGCACATCCTCTACAGCCTCTTGCTGACGGCCGGCTTCGTCCTCGCCCTGCCGTGGTTCCTCTGGAAGGGCCGCTCCACCGGGAAATACCTGCGGACCTTCCGCGAGCGGATGGGCCGCCTGCCCGTCTACCTGAACGTGGACGGCGACCGGTCCGTCTGGATCCACGCCGTGTCCGTCGGCGAGGTCCTGGCCGCCCGCCCGCTCGTGCCCGCGCTGCGCGAGCGTCTCCCGGGCCACCGCATCTTCCTCTCCACGACCACGATGACCGGCAACGCGGTGGCGAAGAAGAGCGTGCGCGGCGTGGACGGCCTGTTCTACGCGCCCTTCGACTTCCCGCACGCGGTGCGCCGGGCCCTGGAGGTGCTCAACCCGTCGCTGCTCGTCCTCGTCGAGACGGAGCTGTGGCCCAACCTCGTCCACGAGGCGCGGCGGTGCGGCACGCGCATCGCCCTCGTGAACGGGCGCATCTCGCCGCGGTCGTTCCCGCGCTATCACCGCGTGCGCCGCTTCCTCGGCGCGGTGCTCGCCGAGATCGACCTCTTCCTGATGCAGGGAGAGGCCCACGCCGAGCGCATCCGCGCGCTGGGGGCGCCCGCCGATCGCGTGCAGGTGACGGGCAACCTCAAGTTCGACGCGGTCGAGCCGGGCCGGATCCCGGAGCGCCTCGCGCGCCTCCTCCAGGGCGGCACGGCGCCGCGGCCGCTCTGGGTCGCCGGGAGCACGGTGGGAGGCGAGGAGGAGCTGGTGCTCTCCGCCTTCCACCGCGTGCGCGAGCGCGTGCCGCAGGCGCGCCTCCTCGTCGCCCCCCGCCATCCGGAGCGCTTCGCCGCCGTGCCCGCGCTCGTGGAGGCCGCGGGGTTCCGCTGCCTCCGCCGCAGCGCCCTCGACCCCGCGGCGTGGCGCGACGGAGAGGTGCTGCTCCTCGACACCCTGGGCGAGCTGGCCCAGGTCTACGCCCTCGCCAGCGTCGTCTTCGTGGGCGGCAGCCTCGTCCCCGCCGGCGGCCACAACATCCTCGAGCCCGCCGTCGCCGGCAAGGCCGTGGTGGTCGGGCCCCACATGGAGAACTTCCAGGAGATCGCCGACCAGTTCCGCGCCGAGAGCGCGCTGGTGCAGGTGGCCTCCCCGGACGAGCTCGCCCGCGAGGTCGCGGCCCTCCTCCTCGACGAGGGCCGCCGCCGCGGCCTCGGCGAGCGGGCGCGCGAGCTCGTGGGCCGCAACCGCGGAGCGCTGAGCCGCACCGCGGACGCGCTCTCGTCCCTGCTGGCGTGAGGCGCCTCCTGGGCTCGGCCTTCGGCGCGGCCGCCTCGCTGCGCGTCGCCGCGTACCGCCGCGGCCTCCTGCCGCGCGCCCGCCTCGCCGGGCCCGTCGTGAGCGTCGGGAACCTGGGCGTGGGCGGCAGCGGGAAGACGCCGGTCGTGGCGCGGGTGGCCGAGATCCTGCGCGACGCGGGCGAGCCCGTGTCCATCCTCAGCCGGGGGTACGGCGGGCGCTTCCGCGGCGAATCGCTCGTCGTGAGCGACGGCTCCGCCGTGCTCGCGGGCGCGGCCGAGGCGGGGGACGAGCCGGTGATGCTGGCCCGCGCGCTCCCCGGGGTCGTGGTGGCGGTCGGCCCGCGGCGGGACGCGGTGGGCCGCGCCGTCGAGGCCCGCTTCGGCCGGCGCGTCCACGTCCTCGACGACGGCTTCCAGCACCTGCGGCTCGAGCGCGACCTCGACCTCGTCTGCCTCGACGTGGGCGACCTCGAGGACCGGCCGATGCCGGCGGGGCGCCTGCGCGAGCGGCCCTCGGCCCTCGCCCGCGCCGACCTCGTCCTGCTGACCCGCATCGAGGCGGCTTCCGAGCCCGATCTCCGGGCCCTCGAGGCGCGGCTCGGGCCGGAGCGGACCTTCCGTGTGGCGCGCCGCGTGGCCGGCTGGACAACCCTCGACGGCGCCACCGCCGCGCCGCCCGCCCGGGCGTTCCTCCTCGCCGCGATCGCGCGGCCGGAGCGCTTCGAGCGGGACGTGGCCGGGTGCGGCGTCGACGTCCTCGGCCGCGCCTTCTTCCGCGACCACCACCGTTACCGCGCCGACGAGCTGGCCGAGGCCGCCGCGAAGGCCCGCGCCGCCGGGGCGGAGTCGATCGTCACCACCGCCAAGGACGCCGTCCGCCTCGAGAGCGCACGGGCCCTCGGCCTGCCGGTCGTCGTGCTGGCGATCGCCGCCGACATCGCGGACGAGGTGCGGCTGCGCGCGCGGCTGCTCTCGGCCGTCGGGAGGGTCGCCTGAAGCGGGAGCGGCGCCACGCGCTCGAGGCCGCGGTGGCGGCGGCGGTGTCCGCGATCGTCCGGAGGCTGCCGCGCCGTGTCGTGCTGGCCCTCGGCCGCCGGCTCGGCCGGCTGTGGGCCGCCCTCGACCGGCGCCACCTCGCGATCGCCGCCGACAACCTGCGCCAGGCGTTCCCCGACTGGGCAGAGGCGCGCGTCCAGGCGACGGCGCGCGGCGTCTATGCGCACTTCGGGACCGTGCTCCTCGACATCCTCTGGATGGAGGGGCGCCCCGTGGAGGAGTTGCTCGCGCTGGCCGACGTCGAAGGCCTCGAGCACCTGACGGCCGCGCTCGCCAAGGGCGGTGGGGTCGTCAGCCCCCTGGCCCACCTCGGCAACTGGGAGTTCCAGGGCATCGCCACGGCCCCGCTGATCGGCCCCTCGGCGGTGGTTGCCCGCCCGCTCGACAACCCCGCGCTCGACCGACGGCTGGTCTCCTTCCGCGCCTCGACCGGGAACATCGTCATCTACAAGCAGAAGGCCCTCTCGCAGGTGCTGAAGAACCTGCGCGAGGGACGGGTCGTGGGGATCGTGGTCGACCAGAACGTCCAGGCGAACGACGGGATCTTCGTGCGCTTCTTCGGTCGGCCCGCCTCCACGACGACCGTGGCGGCGGCGCTCGCGCTGAAGACGGGCTGCCCGATCGTGCCGGCGCGCTGCGTGCTGCGCGGCGACGGGCGCTACCGCATGGTGTACGGCCCCCCGGTGGAGTGGTCGGGCTCGGGCCGGCGCGGCGAGGACGTCGCCCGGCTCACGCAGCACATCGCGTCGATCATCGAGGGCTGGGTGCGCGAGACCCCCGAGCAGTGGCTCTGGCTGCACCGACGCTGGAAGACGCAGCCCACGCCATCCCGAGGGGCCCTGTCCGAGCCGGGCCCCTCGGGATCCGCAATCTCGGTGCCGGCCGCGGCGGAGCCCTCATCGCAAGGCCTCGTCGAGAGCCCCGCGGACGGCCGAACCCCCCGGGAGGACCGGTGAAGGACCATAACCGCCTCCTCGTCCGGGCGCCGAATTGGGTCGGCGACGTCGTGCTCTCTCTCCCCGCGCTGCGCGACCTGCGGCGGCGCTTCCCGGCCGCGCGGCTCGAGGTGCTCGCCCGGCCATGGGTGGCCGAGCTCTACCGCGCCGTGCCCGGGGTGGACGCGGTCGCCGAGAGCCGCGGGCACGCGGCCGACGTCGAGTCGCTGCGCGGGCGCTTCGACCTCGGCCTCCTGCTCCCGAACTCCTTCGGCACCGCGCTCGTCCTGTGGCGCGCCGGCGTCCCCGAGCGGTGGGGCTACGCGACGGACGGCCGCGGCGTGCTGCTCACGCGACGCTGCCGCGTGCCCGCGAGCGTCCGGGGCCGCAGCCAGGTGTACTACTATCGGGCCATGCTGGAGGGCCTGGGGCTCGCGGTCGAGGGAGAGCCCGACGCGTCGCTCGCCTGCCCCGACGAGTGGGCCGCGCGGGGCCGGGCCCTCCTCGGGGACGACGGCCCCTGGATCGGCGTCAACCCCGGCGCCTTCTACGGCACGGCCAAGCGCTGGCTGCCCGAGCGCTTCGCGGCGGTCGCCGACCTCGTGGCCCGCCGCGCGGGGGCGAAGGTGGCGATCGTGGGGGGCGTCGCGGAGCGCCCGCTGGGCGAGGCGATCGCGGAGCAGCTCCGCGCGCCCTCGCGCGTCCTCTGCGGCGAGACCACGCTGGGCGACCTGGTGGGCGTTCTCTCGAGCCTCCGCCTGCTGCTCACCAACGACTCGGGCCCGATGCACCTCGCGGCCGCCCTCGGCACCCCCCTCGTCGCGGTCTTCGGCTCGACCGACTGGACGGAGACGGCGCCCGTCTCGCCCCGCGCGCGCGTCGTGCGCGAGGACGTCGAGTGCGCGCCGTGCCTCCTGCGGGAGTGCCCGATCGACCACCGCTGCATGACCCGGGTCGGCGTCGACCGGGTGGCCTCCGCCGCGCTGGAGCTCGTCGCCTCGTGAGCCCGAGGAAGCGGCCGGCCATTTTCATGGACCGCGACGGGACGCTGTCGCACGAGGTGGGCTACGTCAACCACCCGTCGCGCTTCCGGCTCTACCCGTGGACGGTGGACGCGGTGCGGGCCATCAACAAGGCGGGCTGGCTCACGGTCGTGGTGACGAACCAGGCGGGCGTCGCGCGCGGCTACTTCCCGGAGTCGGTGTTCGAGGAGGTCCAGCAGCGCCTGCGGGACGAGGTCGAGGCGGGGGGCGCGCGCTTCGACGCGGTCTACGCGTGCCTGCACCACCCGTCGGTGGGCCCGCCTCTCTACCGCGTGGACTGCGACTGCCGCAAGCCGCGCCCGGGCATGCTGCGCCGGGCCCAGGCGGAGCTGGGGGCCGACCTCCAGCGCTCGTGGGTGGTCGGCGACCGCCACGGCGACCTGCAGCTCGCCTGGAACGTCGGGGCGCGCGGCGCGCTGGTGAAGAGCGGCTACGGCCTCGGCGAGCTGACCTACCTCGCGCCGGGATGGTCGCGGCCGCCCGACCTCGTGGCCGAGAACCTGCTGGAGGCGGTCGAGCGCATCCTCGGCCGGGAGGCCGAGTGACGGACGCGGTGCGGCTCGAGGCGCTCGTCCGCGGCTTCCGGGGCCGCCGCGTGCTCGTCCTCGCCGACCTCGTGGCCGACGAGTTCGTCTACGGCCGCGTCGAGCGGATCAGCCGCGAGGCGCCGGTGCTCATCCTGAGCACGACACGACGGACGTCAGGCTCGGCGGCGGCGCAAACGCGGTCCACAACATCCGCACCCTCGGCGGGGTGCCCCTGCCCTTCGGCGTCGTCGGGCGGGACGAGCACGGCCGGAGGCTGCGGGCGCTGCTGCGGGAGAAGGGTATTGCGGCGAAGGGCGTCCTCGACGAGGCCACCTACCCGACGCCGGTGAAGTCGCGGATCCTGGCCGGCCGCGCGCACTCCACGAAGCAGCAGATCGTCCGCCTCGACCGCTACGCCCCCCTCGCGCCCCGCAGTGGCGCCCGGCGCGCGGTCGAGCACGCCCTCCGGTCCTTCCGTGGCCCCGTGGACGGCGTGCTCGTGAGCGACTACGGCTGTGGGCTCCTCGACACCGCCCTGGTCCGGGCGGCGGTGGCCTTCGCGCGGAAGCGCCGGGTCCCGGTGACCGTGGACTCTCGCTGCGCCCTCCTCCGCTTCCGCGGCATGACCGCGGTCACGCCGAACGAGCCCGAGGTCGAGGAGGCGCTCGGGATCACGATCGGCCACGACCGCCGGCGGCTCGAGGCCGCGGGGCGCACGCTCCTCGAGAGGCTCGGCTGCAAGGCCGTGCTCGTCACGCGCGGGAGCGACGGCATGGCCCTCTTCGAGCCCGGGCGGGCCCCGCTGCACATCCCGATCCACGGCACGGACGAGGTGGCGGACGTGACGGGGGCGGGCGACACGGTGATCGCGACATTCACGCTCGCCCTCGCCGCGGGGGCGACGCCCGCGGAGGCGGCCCGCCTCGCGAACTGCGCGGGCGGCATCGTCGTGATGAAGCACGCCACCGCCACCGTCTCGGCCGAGGAGCTCCTCGCCGCGGTCCGGGAGGACGCGCGCCGGTGAGGGAGGCGGCCACCAAAGTGGCCCCGCTCGAGGCCGTGCGCAAGCGGGTTCTGGCGGCCCGCCGCGAGGGCCGCACCGTCGCGCTCGCCAACGGCTGCTTCGACGTGCTGCACGTCGGCCACGTGCGCTACCTCGAGGGGGCGAGGGCGGAGGCGGACGTGCTCGTCGTCGGGGTCAACGGCGACGGCTCCGTCAGGCGCCTGAAGGGCGAAGGGCGGCCCGTGATGCCCGCGGAGGACCGCGCCCTGCTCGTGGCGGCGCTTCGCGCGGTGGACCACGTCGTCGTCTTCGAAGAGGACGACGTCACGCAGCTCCTCCTCGCCCTCCGACCCGACGTGCACTGCAAGGGCACCGACTACACGGCGGAGACCGTCCCCGAGAGGGACGTCGTGCGCTCCTACGGCGGCCGGGTGGCGATCGTGGGGGACCCCAAGGACCACGACACCCGGGCGCTGCTCGCGAGGATCCGCGGGTGAAGGCCCTGCTCGTCCGGCTCTCCTCGATCGGGGACATCGTGCACACGCTGCCGGCGCTCGCCGCGCTCCACCGGGCCGGCTGGGAGGCGGACTGGCTGGTGGAGCCGCCGTCCCGCATCCTGCTCGACGGCAACCCGCTCGTGGCCCAGGTCGTCGCCGCGCCCTCGCCAAGGGCCTTCGGGTGGGGGAAGGCGCTCTCGACCGTCCGCTCGCTGCGTGCGCAGCGGTACGACGTGGCCCTCGACTTCCAGGGCCTCTGGAAGTCCGCGTCTTGGGCCCGGCTCAGCGGCGCCCGGCGCGTGGTGGGCTGGGAGAGCGGCTCGCGGCGCGAGCCGGCGTCGGCGGTGCTCGTCACCGAGCGTGCCGTGCGCTCCGGCGGGGGGCACGTCATCGACAAGAACCTCGCGCTCCTCCGGCCGCTCGGCATCGACGCCGGGGACCGGCGCGAGTTCCCGCTGCCCCTCTCGGCGGAGGCGGTGGCCCGGGTGGACGCCGGGCTCGCGGGCCTCGGCGGCGGCGGGCTGGTGGTACTCAACCCTGGCGGTGGCTGGGCGAGCAAGCTCTGGCTGGCCGAGCGGTTCGGCGAGCTGGCGAAGGGCCTGCGCACCCTCGGCCTGCGGCCGCTGGTGAGCTGGGGGCCGGGCGAGGAGGCGCTCGCGGACCGCGTGGTCGCGGCGTCGGGCGGCACGGCCGTGCGCTCGTTCCCCACGACACTCCTCGACTACGTCGAGATCGTGCGCCGCGCCCGGCTCGTGGTGGCGGCCGACACCGGGCCCCTTCACCTCGCCTGCGCCGTCGGAACGCCGGTCGTGGCGCTATTCGGTCCCACCGACCCGGCGCGCAACGGGCCCTTCGCGCGCGAGGACGTCGTGATCCGGCGGACGCCGGCCTGCGCCCCCTGCTACAGCCGGACGTGCGTGCGCCACGCGGGCGTGATGGACGGGATCGGGGTGGCCGAGGTCCTCGCCGCGGCGGAGAGGCGCCTCGCCGTGGCGCGGGAG
>JBGPQQ010000058.1:0-11187 GCA_041489115.1 Vicinamibacteria bacterium
GACGCGCTCGCCGCGCCCCAGCCCCCGGGGCCCGCCCGCCGCATCCCCGTCATCCTCGACACCGACATCGGGGACGACATCGACGACACCTGGGCGCTCGTGCTCGCCCTCAAGTCGCCGGAGCTGGACGTGCGGCTCGTCGTCACCGACTTCGGCAACACGGAGCACCGGGCGAAGCTCGTAGCGCGCGTGCTCGAGCTGGCCGGCCGCACGGACATCCCCATCGGCATCGGCGTCAAGCAGAACGACGAGGAGAGCCCCCAGGCGGGCTGGGTGCGGGGATACGACCTCGCGAAGTACCCCGGCCGCATCCTGCGGGACGGTGTCCAGGCCCTCGTCGACGCCGCCATGGCGTCGCCGGAGCCTATGACGCTCATCGCGATCGGCCCGCCTCCGAACCTGAAGGCCGCGCTCGAGCGCGAGCCCCGGATCGCCGGCAAGCTGCGCCTGGCCGGCATGTTCGGCAGCATCCACCGCGGCTACGACGGCAAGCCGAAGCCAGAGCCAGAGTGGAACGTCAAGAGCGAGAAGGCGGCGGCCCGCGCCGTGCTCGCCGCGCCGTGGAGGGAGGCCATCGTCACCCCGCTCGACACCTGCGGGCGGGTTCAGCTCTCCGGAGAGCGCTACGCCCGCGTCCGCAACTCGAATGATCCCCTGCTGAGAGGCCTGATCGAGGCGTACTCCGTGTGGTGCCGTAACCGGGACTGGTGCGCGAAGGACCCGGCTTACGTGGCCGCGAAGAGTTCGACCCTCTTCGACACGGTGGCCGTCTACCTCGCGATCTCCCGCGACCTCGTGAAGACGGAGACGACGGGAGTGCGTGTCACCGACGAAGGGATGACGGTGCCCGACCCCTCCGCGCCCCCGGTGACCTGGGCCACCGACTGGACGAGCCTCGACGGCTTCGAGGAGTGGCTGGCCGCCCGGCTCACGGCACCCGCCGCCCCGCGCTGAGGGCGGGTCCGGTCAGGCCGCCGGGCTCCCGCGTACGCCGGGGCTGGATTCCGGGGGCAGGCCGCCGCGTATGGCGGGACTGGCTTCCGGGGGCAGGCCGCCCGCCGGCAGGCTGAAGCAGAAGGTCGAACCCCGCCCGGCCCCGGCCGACTCCACCCAAATCCGCCCGCCGTGGGTCTCCACGATGCGCCGGGCGAGGGCGAGGCCGAGGCCGGTGCCCTCGACCCCCGGGTCGAGTCGGTGAAAGAACTCGAACACCCGGTGCTGGTGCGCGGGGTCGATGCCGATGCCGTTGTCGCGGACGTGGAGCGCCACCTGACCCGCCGCGGCCCCTTCTTCTCGCGCGCCGATCCAGACCGTGGGATCGGGCCGGTCGCCCGTGAACTTCGCCGCGTTGTCGAGGAGGTTCTGGACGAGCTCCACGAGGCGGCGGCGGTCGCCGCGCACGACCGGCAGCGGCCCCTCGACCTCGACGCGCACGCCCCGCGCGGAGAGCCGCCCCTCGGCGAGCGAGCGCGCCTCGCGGACCACCTCCTCGAACGGCACGTCCTCGTGGGGGCGGTCGATCCGCCCGGTGCGCGACAGCTCGAAGAGGTCGTCGAGCAGCTGCGCCATCCGGTCCGTGGCGGCGTGGATCCTCGCCAGGTCGGACTCGACGCGATCCAGCCGCCCCGCTCGCGCGTCCCGCTCCACGTAGGGGAGGAACCCGCGGATCGTGACGAGCGGGCTCTTCAGGTCGTGCGAGACGACGTAGGTGAAGCGCTCGAGCTCGGCGTTGTGCGCCTCGAGCTCGCGGTTGGCGGCGGCGAGCCGCCGCTCGCTGCCCCGCAGGGCGGCGACGCCCCGCGCGGCGTCGCCGACCAGGATGTGCGCCGCCACCGCCGTCACGACGAGGATGATGGCGACGTCGAAGAGCGGCTCCCAGCCCAGCCGGCCGGCGAACGTGGTGCGGAGCGCCCCCGACCGCTCCAGCTCGGCGAGGACGAGGGCCGATCCGAGGCACAGCGCGGCGGTGGCGGCGAGGAGGCGCCGGTCCAGAGTGAAGGCCGCGCCGAGGATGACCACGGGGTACAGTAGGGCGACGGGGTCGTGGAGCCCCTCCCCGTTCAACAGGAGGGCGTGGATCGCGGCGATCATCCCCAGGAGGAAGGCGGTCGCGGCGGCGAGCACGCGGCCTCCCCGCGCCGTCCAGAGGCAGCCCAGGCACACCACGAGGAAGACGGCGAGGATCGCCGCGCTGCGCCAGGACGACGCGAGCAGGTTGGTGAGGATCGCGATCCCCGAGCCGGCCGCGCCCGCGACGAGTACCGCGCGCACGTTCGTCGCCACCCGGGCCCGCTCGTCTGGCCCGACGGGGATGGGCTCGAAGGCCCGCGCCAGACGCTGCCGCCACCCCCTCGGCTGATCCACGGCCACGAGCATACCTCTCCTGCCTCGGGGCCGTTTGAGGCGGGTCCCGCCCGGGGATAAGCTGCGCAGGAAGCGTCGTCGCTGAAGTGAGAGCCTTGGCCGAGACAGAGCGCCCCCTCGCCGTCGTCAACTCCGTGGCCCCCATCCGGGTCTGCGACAACGGGTGCTGGACCGACACCTGGTTCGCTGGGCACGGCCAGGTCTTCAACGTAGCGGTGTACCCCTACGCCGAGGTCCAGGTCGCGATCCACCGCCACGACGGAGGGGCGCCTCGCCTCGCCCTCCACCCCGAGAACTTCGGCGAGCGGTACGAGGTGCGGCACGAGGCCCCGCCCTGGGGCCCGCACCCCCTCCTCGAGGCCGCGATCGCGTACATGAAGGTGCCGAAGGACCTGCGCCTCGAGGTGACGATCCACTCCGAGGCGCCGGCGGGGGCCGGCACGGGCACCTCCGCCGCGGTCACCGTGGCCCTCGTCGGCGCCCTCGACGCGCTCACCCCCGGGCGCCTCACCCCGCACGAGGTGGCCACCGCCGCCCAGCGGGTCGAGACGGAGATGCTCCGCCGCCAGTGCGGCATCCAGGACCAGCTGGCCTCCGCGTACGGCGGGATCAACTACATCGAGATGTTCGCGTACCCGCACGCCTCGGTCTCGCCGGTCCGGGTGCCCGACCCGATCTGGTGGGAGCTCGAGCGGCGCCTCGTCCTCGTCTACCTCGGGAAGTCCCACGACTCCTCGGCGATCCACGAGGCCGTCATTCGCTCGCTGGAGAGCGCCGGCCCCGACTCGCCCGCCATCGTCGAGCTTCGGCGCGCCGCCCCGCGGTCGCGCGACGCCCTCTGCGCGGGGGACTTCGAGGGCCTGGGCCGGGCCATGACCGAGAGCACCGAGGCGCAGGGCCGGCTCCACCCCGCCCTCGTCGGGACCGAGGCGCGCCGGGTCATCGAGATCGCCAGGGCGCACGGGGCGCTCGGGTGGAAGGTGAACGGCGCGGGGGGCGAGGGCGGCTCGCTCACGCTCCTGTGCGACGAGAGCTCCTCCGGGAAGCGCGCCCTCGTCCGCGAGATCGAGCAGGACTCGCCGGCCTTCCGCAGCATACCGACCTACCTGAGCCGGCACGGCCTGCGCGTCTGGCGGCAGGACCTCCGGTAGCCGCCGCGGGCCCACGCCACCGGCGCGGCCGGGCGCGGTTGGGGTACCCTAGGCCGGTGCGCGTGGTGGGTCGCAGCGTCCCCCGCAAGGAGGGCCTCGACAAGGCCCGCGGCGCCGCGCGTTACGTGGACGACCTGCGCTTTCCGGGGATGCTGCACGGCCGGACGATCCGCACGACGGTCGCCCGGGGCGAGGTGACCGCCGTTCACCTGGACTTCGACACACGCGGCTTCGCCGTTGTCGACCATCGGGACATCCCCGGCCGCAACGTCGTCGCGCTCATCCAGGACGACCAGCCCTTCCTCGTCGAGCGCGAGGTGCGGCACGCCGAGGAGCCGCTGCTGCTCCTGGCCCACGAGGACCGCGAGACGCTGCGTGCCGCTTCGGTCCGCGTCGAGTACCGCCCCGGCACCCCGGTCCTCGACCCCGAGCGCTCGTCCCGCGTCTTCAAGGAGATCGCGATCGAGAAGGGCGACCTCGCCCGCGGCTTCGCCGAGGCCGACCTCGTGATCGAGGGCGAGTACCGCACCGGCCGCCAGGAGCACGTGTACATCGAGCCGAACGGCGTCATCGCCGTCCCGGGCGGCGACGGGATGACGGTGTACGGCTCGCTCCAGTGCCCCTTCTACGTCCACAAGGCGCTGGTGGGGCTGCTCGGCCTCCCCCACGAGAAGGTGCGGGTCGTCCAGACGGAGACGGGCGGCGGCTTCGGCGGCAAGGAGGACTACCCCTCGATCATCGCCGGGCACGCGGCGCTCCTGGCGATGAGGTCGGGACGGCCAGTCAAGCTCGTCTACGACCGCCTCGAGGACATGGCGGCCACCACCAAGCGGCATCCGTCGATCGTCCGCCACCGCACCGGCGTGACCCGCGACGGGCGCCTCACGGCGATGGAGATCGACGTCCTCCTCGACGGGGGCGCCTACTGCACTTTGAGCCCGGTCGTGCTCTCCCGCGGGTGCCTCCACGCCACCGGTCCCTACCGCTGCGACAACTTGCGCGTCCACGGCCGCGTGGTGATGACGAACACGCCGCCGAGCGGGGCCTTCCGCGGCTTCGGGGCGCCGCAGACTGTCTTCGCGGCCGAGGTGCAGATGGACCGCGTGGCCGAGGCCCTCGGCCTCGACCCCGTGCGCCTGCGGGGGCGCAACGCGCTCCGGCCCGGCGACACCATGGCCACCGGCCAGGTGCTGGGCGAGGACGCGAGCGCCCTCGCCGTCCTGCGCGAGGCGGTGAAGCGCTCCGACTTCCACCGGAAGCGCCAGGCCTGGCGGGGCACGAGCCGCGGAATCGGCCTCTCGCTCTTCTTCCACGGCGCCGGCTTCACCGGCTCCGGCGAGGTAATGCTGGCGTCCCGCGCCGCGCTCGAGCTGACGCCGCGGGGCGCCCGCATCCAGGTCGGCAGCACCGAGATGGGCCAGGGCACGCGGACGACGCTGGCGCAGATCGTGGCCGAGACGCTCGGGCTCGCCGTCGAGCGCGTGGAGGTGGCCGAGCCCGACACCGCGAGCGTCCCCGACAGCGGCCCCACCGTCGCCTCCCGCACCTGCATGGTCGTGGGCGGCCTGCTGAAGGCCTGCGCGGCGGAGATGAAGGAGCGCCTCGGCGGCCTCTCGCCGGCGGCGTACCTGAAGCGGCACGGCCCGCTGCGGGTGATCCGGCAGTACGAGCCGCCACCGGGGATCGCCTGGGACGACGCGACCTTCCGCGGCGACGCCTACGCCACCTACGGCTGGGGCTGCGACGTGGCCGAGGTCGAGCTCGACCCGGTGACGTACGAGGTGCGGCCGACGCGGGTCACCGCGGTGGTGGAGATCGGGCGCGCGGTGAACCCCTTGATGGTCGCGGGGCAGGTCGAGGGTGGAACGGCGCAGGGGCTCGGCTATGCCCTCCTCGAAGACGTCGTCATGCGCGAGGGGCGCATGGCGAACGCCCAGCTCACCAACTACATGATCCCCACCACTCTCGACACGCCGCCCGTCGACGTGACGATCCTCGAGAGCCCGTGCCGGCACGGGCCCTTCGGGGCCAAGGGGGTCGGAGAGATGCCGATGAGCGGGCCGGGCCCGGCCGTGGCCAACGCGGTGCGCCACCTCGGTCTCGACGTGCGCTCGCTCCCGATCACGCCGGAGAAGGTCCTGGAATGCGCTTCGTCCTCAACGGAAAGCGAGCCGACGTCGACGCGGCGCCGCTGAAGCGGCTCCTCGACGTCCTGCGCGAGGACTGCGGCCTCGCGGGGACGAAGGAGGGCTGCGGCGAGGGCGAGTGCGGGGCGTGCACGGTGCTCGTCGACGGCGCGCCGGTCAACTCCTGCCTCGTGCCCTTCGCCCACGTGCGCGGGCGGAAGGTGACGACGATCGAGGGGCTTCGCAGCCGGCTGCCCGAGGCCCTGGTGCGCGAGGGCGGGACGCAGTGCGGGATCTGCACGCCGGGCATCGTCATGGCCGCGGCGGCGCTCGGCCCGCGCCCCTCCGCCGCGTGCGTCCGCGAGGCCCTCGCCGGGAACCTGTGCCGGTGCACCGGCTACGCCGGCATCGTGAGGGCCCTCGCGGGCAGGCGCGCGGCGCCGCACCCGCGGGTCCGGGCCGCCCGAGGGCCCCGACCAGTCGCTCCCGGGCGGCCGAAGCGGACGCGGCGGAGCTGAACGATGGCCACGGCGTTCTCCCGTCTTCCGCTCCTGCAGCCCCGGTCGCTCGACGAGGCGCTGCGTCTGCTGCGCGACGAGGGCCCGCTCGTCCCCCTCGCCGGGTGCACCGACCTCTACGTGGACTTCCACTTCGGAACGGTCGGCGGGCGGCGCTTCCTCGACCTCCAGGGCCTCGGCACGCTGCGCGGGATCCGCCGGCGCGGCAACACGCTGGTGATCGGGGCGCTCGCCACCTACGCGGAGCTGATCGCCTCGCCGCTCGTGCGGCGCCGCCTGCCGATCCTGGCCGAGGCCTCGCGGTGGGTCGGCAGCCCGCAGATCCAGAACCGCGGCACGCTCGGCGGGAACGTCGCCAACGCCTCGCCCGCCGGCGACACGCTGCCGGTCCTGGCGGTGGCCGAGGCGACGGTCGTGCTGCGCCGCGTGGACGGCGAGCGCCGCGTCCCCTTCGGCTCGTTCTACACGGGCTACCGGCGGACGGTCATGCGCCCCGACGAGCTGATCGTCTCGATCGAGGTCCCGCCGGTTGAGGGCCGGCAGTGGTTCCGCAAGGTCGGCACCCGCGCCGCCCAGGCCATCTCGAAAGTGGTGATGGCGGCCGTGCGCGCGCCCCACCCCCGGATCGCCCTCGGCAGCGTGGCCCCGACGGTCGTTCGCGTGCCGCGGACGGAGGCCGTGCTCGCGGGCGGCGGCTCGCTCGCCGAGGCCCAGGCCGTCCTGGTGGACGAGATCCAGCCCATCGACGACCTGCGCTCGACGGCCGCCTACCGCCGCCGCGTCTCGGCCAACCTCCTCGCGCAGTTCTGGTCCGAGACCGGCCGGAAGCGGTGATCGGGACCGGCGATCAGCCGGAGACGTCGCCGGGGTCCGCCGCGTTCACGGGGTTGGCGCGGCGCCGGTCGAGGACGCCGTCGAGGACCACGGCCATCCTCACGTAGGCACCGACGTCGAGCGTGTGGCCGTCGGGCGCGTCGCGAGCGGCCGACGCGCCGACCGGGGTGCGCTCCCGGTGGCGCAGCTCGAGCGTCACGCGCCCGTCCGTGAACACGGCCTGGTCGGCGTCCCGGTTTACTTCGAGGCGGTACTCGACGCCACCCAGGCGTCCCCACATCCTGTCCGTGCCGTCGCGCCGCTCGACGTAGAAGCCGTCGCGATCCGCGAGGTGCCGCCAGGCCACGAGCGAGCCGAAGAAGCGCGGCTTCTCGAGGTACGGCCCGCCGTCCTCGGGGCAGAACGTGTCGCAGTTGCCGCAGTCGTTGCAGAAGTCCTGGAAGGTGCCGATCTGGTGGCGCTCGCGCACCTCGAACCGGCCGCCCGCGACGGGGAGCGCACGGCCGCCCCCGACGCGGTAGTTCTCGTACTCCCGCGCGAGCGGCTCGATCTCGTAGACGAAGTTGGCGTCGTTCGGGCAGGCGGGCAGGCACTTGTCGCAGTTGATGCAGTCGAAGAGGGCGAGGTGGCGGCCGATCCTCCGCGGCGGCCGGAGGGACTCCGCCCGGTACCGCGGATCGGCGCTGGCCCGCGCCACGACATCCGGCGTGTTGAGAACCGCGGCCGCCCGCACCAGCTCGCCGTAGCGGGCCTCCTGTCTCGCCCGCGCGAGCGCCGCTCGCAGATCCACCCGCTCGGAGCGCAGCGAGGTGAGGAGCTCGTCCCGCAGCGGCGAGGCCGGGAAGACGCGGGCGATCGCGTCCTCGCCCCGGCCGCGGGCCTTGACCACGTAGTCCCCCACCGTGCGCACGCCCAGCCCGCGCATCCGCTCCTCGAGGTTCTCGAGGTACTTCGGCAGGCGGCCGTATCCGCCCGGCTTGAGGAGATCGGTGCAGACGGTCACCGGCGCCAGGCCCAACGCCACGCAGTCGGCGAAGTTCCTGTTGTCGACGCCCGCGGAGAAGGAGAGCGGCACCTCCGGCCGCACGCGGCGCACCCGCTCGACGAGGCTCAGGGTGATCACGTGGAGCGGTGCCCCCGAGAGGTACATCACCGCCTCGCCCGCCGGGAAGAAGCGGCGGTGGTTGCGGACGACGAGCGTGTTCGAGAGCTTCAGGCGGAGCTCGCGCCCCACGGCTCGCGCGCGATCTTCGAGGCGGTCCGTCATCTCCAGCGCCGGCGCCCACTGGAGGTCCTTCTCGAAGTCCTCCGCTCGCGTCTCGACGTCGCGGTAGCCGAGGACGTCGTGGAGGATCCCGTCCACCGCGTCCTTCCCGAGGAGCGTGGGGTTGAGCTTCACGGTGACGTGGAGGCCCATTTCCTCCATCAGGAAAACGGCCATCGCCTCGATCTCGCCCGCCGGGCAGCCGTGGAAGGTCGAGAGCGTCACCTGGTCGGAGAGCGCCGTCCGGAAGTCGAGATCGCGGAGACGGCGGTGTTCGTCGGGAATCTCCTGCCGCAGCGCCTCCACTTCGGCTCGCGCGTCTTTCATCGACGCGATCCAGGACCGGACCGCGGGCGAGCGAATCCCCGCGAGGTCGTAGCCCACGCTCAGGTCGAGGATCGTGTCGTCGCGGGCGGGGTCGACGGGCCGCCCGAGTATCCCCTCCTCGCGCGCCACGTCGATCAGCATCGAGCCCTTCACGTACTCGCGCAGGCTCTCGGCGAGGCGCAGCTCCTGGCTCCACTCCACGTTGAAGCCCACCGTCTCCACGTCGATGCAGGGCCGCGGGATCGTGAGGCGGTCGTTCACCTGAACGGTCTTGAGCTCGAGGAAGCGACCGCCGGCGAGCCAGGACAGCACGATGTTCTGTGCCATCTGCCCGTGAGGGCCGGCGGCGGGGCCGACCGGGCTCGCGGCGCGGTGGCCGTGCACCAGGATCGACGTGTCGAGGCTGTCCGTTCCGCGCCAGAAGCGGCGCTCCGGGAGGTCGAAGACCTTCTGCTCGCGCTCGTGCTCCCGCAGCATTCGCCCGAGCAGGTGCGGGGAGGGCGCCGGGATGAGCTGGGCCACGCACGGACCTCCGCGCGGATCATAGCGCGTGGCGCGCGGTCACTTCCCCTGGAGCGACTCGACGTGCTTGGCGAGGCTCTCGAAACGGAGGCGGCTCGCGTAGTCGTCGGGGTAGAGGCTTCCGAAGTGGTAGGACCACAGCGGCATGTCGTCGGCGACGCCTTTCCGGATCACGACTGGGTTCCAGTCCTCGTCCAGGTGCGTCGCGCCACCGGACCGATCTCCCATGATGTAGAGGGTGACGCCGACCCGCGAGAACTTTCCACCGTTTCGCTCCGCGATCCGGGTGAGATCTGCGGGGGGCGTCTTCAGGTCCTTGGCCAGGGGTCCATCGCCCCTGCCTTCGGTGCCGTGGCACTGGACGCAGAAGCCGCGGTAGAGGTCGACTCCCTTTGTGGAAGCGACCGGGCGCAGGCGCAGCTTCACGCGCTTGGTGTCTCCGGCCTCGGCGGTGGGAGCCTGCGGAGCGAGCAACACCAGCGCGAGCACGGCCCCCGCCGAGCGCGCGATGGCTCCGAAGGCTCTGCCCCGTCCGCTCCGTGCCCGGGTAGCGCTTGACATGGCACGCCTCCTTGGCCCGCGGGGAGAGGTAGCTCCCCGTTTCCTCTCATGGGATATCGACTGGCTTCAGTCTACGCCCGGGATTTGGTCGGAGTCAACGGAGTTGGCGCCACCGGACGGCACCGCGCCACCACCGTGCCCCCGTAACGCGCGTGCTGGGCCGGGCCCTGACCGGGTGGCATCATCGCGGCAGATCCTCGAGCCGCTCTGAGATGCCCCCCGCTTCCGCGCCCCCGTGCGGCCACACGAGGCGCGAGAGCCCCAACACCGATCGTAACGCGCGAGCCTCGTGGTAGCTTGGGGCGGGAGGCCCTCATGCGACGACTCGCGACGACCCTGCTCACCCTCCTCGCCGGCCCGGCCCTCGGCCTCGCCACGGCGGCGGAGCCCGCCCCCGACGGCTGGCATCCCCACGCGGTGCGCGACGAGATCGCCCCCCGCTCGTGGAGCGAGCGCGGGGCCGGGGGCGAGCTGGTGCTCGGGCTGGCCGGGCGCGGCGACGACGCCGTCGACGGCCGCTGGGCCCGCGAGGTCCCGGTGGCGGCGGAGAAGGACTACGCCTTCCGGGCTGCGTACCGCGCGCAGGGAGTGGCCTCGACCGCGCGCAGCGTCCTCGCGCGCGTCGTCTGGCTCGACGCCGCGGGCGAGCCGCTGCGCCCGATGGAGTACCCGATCGCGGCGCCTTCGCCGGGACCGGACGGCTGGACGACGGTGGCCGGCGTCTACCGCGCGCCGGCGGGCGTGTCGGGCGCGCGCCTCGAGCTCCACCTCCGCTGGACCGCGGAAGGCGAGGTGCGGTGGAAGGACGTCGACTTCCGGGAATCGGCTCCCCCGCCGGCCCGTCGCGTGAAGCTCGCGACCGTGCACCACCGGCCGCGGGGCACAACCTCGCCGCAGGAGAGCCGCGAGCGCTTCTCCGGGCTCGTCGAGCAGGCGGCGGCGCGCGGGGCCGACATCGTCTGCCTGCCCGAGGGGATCACCGCCGCGGGCAACGGGCTCACGTACGCCCAGGCTGCCGAGGCGGTGCCGGGACCGACCACCGAGTTCCTCGGCGCCCTGGCGCGGCGGCTCCGGGTGTGGATCGTGGCCGGCCTCTACGAGCGCTCCGGGGCCCGCCTCTACAACACGGCCGTCCTGGTGGGACGCGACGGCCGGCTCGTCGGCCGCTACCGGAAGATGAGCCTCCCCGACGAGGAGATCGAGGGGGGGATCACGCCGGGCTCGGAGACCCCGGTCTTCGACACCGACTTCGGGCGCGTGGGCCTCATGATCTGCTGGGACTCCAGCTACCCGGAGGTCGCGCGCGCGCTCGCCGCGGGCGGGGCCGAGGTGATCCTGATGCCCATCGCGGGCGGCGTGGAGTCGCTGGTCCAGGCCCGGGCCGTCGAGAACCAGATGCACATCGTCGCCAGCGGGTACGACTTCCGCAGCGGCATCTTCGACCGGCGCGGGGAGAGGATCGCCGACGCGAGGGGCGATCCCGACGTCCTCGTCGCCGAGGTCGACCTCGCCCGCCCGAC
>JBGPQQ010000059.1:0-11100 GCA_041489115.1 Vicinamibacteria bacterium
CGCCCTCGAGGGCCTCCACGACGCGCTCGCGTGCCTCGCCGATGGCCAGGACCCGACGGCCGTGGTCACGAAGCGCGGGGACGAGGTCGCCGAAGTCCCCGCCCTTGTAGCGCCCGCCGAGCACGACCAGCACCGGCCGATCGAAGGCGTCGAGGCTGCGGCGCGCCGCCTCGACGTTCGTGGCCTTCGAGTCGTCGTAGTAGTCGACCCCGTCGATCGAGGCCACGTGCTCGAGCACGTGCTCGACGCCGCGGAAGGCGCGGACCGCATGGGCGATCGCGTCCTCCGGGGCCCCCAGGAGCCGCGCGGCGGCGGCGGCGACGAGGAGGTCGCCGGCGAGATGCGCCCCGGGCACGGCGACGTCGCCGCGCAGGAAGAGTGTCTCCACGCGCCCGTCGAGGCGGAGACGCGCCAGGCCGCCCTCGAAGAAGGCGCCGTCTCCGGCCGGGAGCGGCTCACCGGTGACGCGGAAGAGGAGCTGGCGGGCGCGGGCGCTCCGGGCCTGCTCGAGCACCAGGGGGTCGTCCGCGTTCACGACCGCCCAGTCCCGCGGCTCCTGGTTGGCGAAGACCCGCGCCTTGGCGGCAACGTAGGCCTGGAGCGAGGGGTGGCGGTCGAGGTGGTCGGGGGAGAGGTTGAGCCAGACCGCCACGTGCGGGCGGAAGCGCACCGTGCCCTCGAGCTGGAAACTCGACACCTCGACCGCGAACGTCGTGGCCTCGGTCGAGCCCTCGACGAGGCCGATGAGCGGCGCCCCGATGTTGCCGCCCACCCGGGCGTCGAAGCCGGCCTCGCGCAGCATCGCGCCGAGGGCGGCGGTGGTCGTGGACTTGCCCTTCGTCCCGGTGACCGCGGCGACGCGGCCGGCGAGGTGACGGAAGGCGAGCTCGATCTCGGCGATCACCGGGACTCCTGCCGCGCGCGCCGCCTCGAGCGCGGGCAGCTCCCACGGCACGCCGGGCGACACCACGACCAGGGAGGCGCCGGCGAAGGTCTCCGCCCGGTGCGCCCCCAGCTCGAGCCGGACTCCCCTCTCCCGCAGCCTCACCGCCTCCTCGGGCAGCTCGGCCTCGCCCTTGCGGTCGGCGGCCACGACGGAAGCGCCGCGGCGGGCGAGGAACTCCGCCGCCGCGACCCCCGATCGCGCGAGACCCACGACCACCACCGGGCGCTCCACCTCCCCCCTCACCGCAGCTTCAGCGTCATCAGCGTGAACAGCGCGAAGATGAACGCCACGATCCAGAACCGGATGATGATCTGCGGCTCCTTCCAGCCCACGAGCTCGAAGTGGTGGTGCAGCGGCGACATGCGGAAGACGCGCCGGCCGGTGAGGCGGAAGGAGGCGACCTGGATCATCACGGAGAAGGCCTCGACCATGAAGAGGCCCCCCACGAAGAACAGCAGCAGCTCCTGCTTGATGAGGATGGCGACGGTGCCGAGCGCCCCCCCGAGGGCGAGGGCGCCCACGTCGCCCATGAACACCTGGGCCGGGTAGCAGTTCCACCACAGGAAGCCCATGGCGGCGCCGACCATCGCCCCACAGAAGACGGTGACCTCCCCGGCCGCGGGCCGGTGGAGGATGTCCAGGTACTCCGCGAAGCGGAAGTGGCTGGACACGTAGGCGAGGCCGGTGAAGGCGGCGGCGGCGATGAGGGTCGTGCCGATGGCCAGCCCGTCGAGACCGTCGGTCAGGTTCACCGCGTTGCACGACAGGGTGAGCAGCAGCACCGCGAAGACGACGTAGAGCAGCCCGAGGTCGGGCACGATCTGCTTGAAGAACGGGAAGACGATGCGGGTCGAGTACTCCTTCGGCTCGGCCTGCGCGAGCGCGTAGATCGCGATCCCCACCGCGAGCCCGATCGCGCACTGCCAGAAGAGCTTGCGGCGCGCGGTGAGGCCCAGGCTCCGCTTCTTCACGACCTTGATGTAGTCGTCGGCGAACCCGACGGCGCCGTAGGCGACCGTGGAGAGGACGAGGATCCAGACGTTGCGGTTCGTGAGGTCGGCCCACAGCAGCGTGGGGACGAGGATGCCGGCCAGGATCAGCACCCCTCCCATCGTGGGCGTGCCCGCCTTGGCCTGGTGGGCCTGCGGGCCCTCCTCGCGAATGTACTGGCCGACCTGGAGGCGGCGCAGCCGCTCGATCGTCCACGGCCCGAGCAGCAGGACGAGGAAGAGCGCGGTGAGGCTCGCCACCGCGGTGCGGAACGTGATGTAGCGCGTGACGTTCAGGAGCGAGAGCTCGCCGCGCAGCGCGTAGAGGAGGTGGAAGAGCACGCTAGGCCTTTCCCTCCCCGAAGCGCGCGGCGATCGCGTCCACCACGGCCTCGAGCTTCACGCCCCGCGACGCCTTCACCAGCACCGCGTCGCCCGGCCGGACGAGATCAGGGAGGGCGGCGACCGCGTCGGCGGCCGTCACGAAGTGGCGGAGTGAGCCGGCGGGGATCCCCGCCTCGCGCGCGCCCTCCAGGATCTCCTCCGCCAGGGGGCCCACGCCCGCAACCGCGTCCACCCGGCCGGCGAGCGCCCGGCCCCGCTCGCGGTGCAGCGCGGGGCCGGTGGGGCCGAGCTCGAGCATGTCGCCGAGCACGGCCACCCGGCGGCGGCCCGGCACGAGAGAGAGGGCGACCACCGCCGCTTCGAGAGCCTCGGGCGAGGAGTTGTAGCAGTCGTCGAGCAGCGTGACGCCCTCGCCCAGCCGGCGCACCTCGCCGCGGTGCCGCGCGGGGCGGAGCGTGGTCGCGGCTTCCGCCATGGCCTCGGGCGGGACGCCGAGCACGTGCGCGGCGGCGGCGGCGGCGAGGAAGCTCGTCACGAAGTGCGGGCCCGCGAGGGGCAGCGCCACGTCCACGGTTTGCCCGCCCAGGTGCAGGTCGAAGCGCATCCCGAAGGCGGTGCCGCGCCAGCTCTCGGCGGAGACGTCGAAGCGCCGGTCGCGCCCGAACCACACGACGCGCCCGCGGAAGCGCTCGCCGATCGCCCGCACCCGCGCGTCGTCGCCGTTCAGCACGGCCGCGCCGCCGGGCCGGAGGCCCTCGAGGATCTCGGCCTTGGCCTCGGCGATCGCGTCCACCGACGGGAAGAACTCCAGGTGGACGGGAGCCACGCGCGTGATCGTGGCCACGTCGGGCTCGGCCAGCGTCGAGAGGGCGCGGATCTCGCCGGGCGCCGACATGCCCATCTCCAGCACCGCCGCCGTGTGCTCCGGCGTGAGGCGCAAAAGGGTCAGGGGCAGGCCGTACTGGTTGTTGAGGTTGCCCTCCGTCTTGAGCACCGGCCCGCGCGTGGCGAGGAGGTGCGCCGTCATGTCCTTCGTCGTGGTCTTCCCGACCGAGCCGGTGACGCCGACGACCGGGAGCGCCGCCTCCCGCCGCACGTGGCGCGCGAGGTCGGAGAGGCCCGTCGTCGTGTCCGCCACGCGCACGAGCGGGAAGCCCGCCGGCGCCGGCGCCTCCCGGTGGACGAGGGCGGTGGCGGCGCCCTTCCCCGCGGCCTCGGCGAGGAAGTCGTGGCCGTCGAACCTCGGGCCCTTGACGGCGACGAAGAGAGCCCCCGGCTCGAGCGTCCGCGAGTCGATCGAGACGCCGGTGAAGGCGGTCTCGCCCACCGCGGGGGCCGCGAGCACCCCGCCGGTGAAGGCGAGGACGTCGGCGAGGGTGAGGGCCGCGCGGAGCGCCATCGCGGTCACCTCTTCCCCCCCGCCCCGGCGAGGCGGGCGAGGACGTCGCGCGCCACCTGGCGGTCGTCGAACGGCACCGTGCGGTCGCGCAGCACCTGGTAGGGCTCGTGGCCCTTGCCCGCGATCACCACCACGACGCCCTCGCGGCCCATCTCGAGGGCGCGGGCGATCGCGTCCCGGCGGTCCGGGATGACGAGCGTGTCGGCGGCCCGCGCCGCCGGGATGCCGCGGCGGATCTCCTCGAGGATCGCCTCGGGCGGCTCGCTGCGGGGGTTGTCCGAGGTGAGGACCACCACGTCGTAGAGGCGCGCCGCCACCGCCCCCATGAGCGGCCGCTTGCTGCGGTCGCGGTCGCCCCCGCAGCCGAAGACGGTCACCACGCGGCGGGGCTTGAGCTCCCGCACGGCCTCCAGCAGGTTCTTGAGCGCGTCGTCGGTGTGCGCGTAGTCCACGAGGACGGTGAAGTCCTGGCCCGCGTTCACGCGCTCCATCCGGCCCGGGACCCCGCGCAGGGCGGCGATCCCGCGCTGCACGGCGTCCGGGGGCAGGCCGAGGGCGAGCCCCGCCCCGAGCGCGGCGAGGGCGTTCTGCACGTTGAAGGCGCCGACGAGCGGGGTCTCGACGTCGAGGACGCCCGCGGGCGTGCGCGCGCGGAAGCGCGTGCCGTCGAGGGAGAGGCGCACGTCCTCGGCGAGGAGGTCCGCCTTCGGGTCCCCGAGCGAGTAGGTCCAGACCGTCCCGCGGCTCGCGCGAACGAGCTCGGCGGCGCGGTCGTCGTCGAGGTTCACCACTGCGTGCCCGTCCGCGCGCAGGAGCCTCTCGAAGAGGACCCGCTTGGCCGCGAAGTACGCGTCCATGTCGCCGTGGTAGTCGAGGTGGTCGCGGGTGAGGTTGGTGAAGGCGGCGACTCGGAACTCGAGGCCGTGGACGCGCTTCAGCGCGAGCGAGTGCGAGGACACCTCGAGCACCGCGCGCCGGCAGCCGGCGTCCACCATCTCGCGGAAGAGGGCCTGGAGGTCGGACGACTCGGGCGTCGTGCGCACCGCCTCGGCGATGCGGTCGCCCACGCGGTACTCGACCGTGCCGAGAAGGCCCACCTTCTCGCCGGCGGCGCGCAGCGCGGAGTCCACCAGGTAGGTCGTCGTCGTCTTGCCGTTCGTCCCGGTGACGCCCACGAGCTCGAGCGAGCGAGCGGGGTCGCCGAAGATCGCGGCGGAGAGCGTGGCGAGGGCCTCGCGCGCGTCCGCCACGCGCACCCACGCCCCGTCGCCGGAGGGCGGCGCCTCGGAGCAGACGGCGACCGCGCCCTTCTTCCGCGCCGCGTCGACGAACTGGTTGCCGTCGGTGGCGAGGCCGCGGACGGCCACGAAGAGCGAGCCGGAAGACGAGCGTCGCGAGTCGTGCGTGACGTCCGCGATCTCGAGCGCGGGGTCGCCGCGGAGCTCGGCCGCAGGGAGACGCACGAGGAGGTCCCGGAGCCTCACCGCTGCGCCTCCTCCCGCCCCAGGGTCAGCACGCAGGTGTTGCCCGGCTCGATCTCGGTTCCCGGCTCGGGGCTCTGGACGACCACGTGGCCGGAGCCGCGGAGCTCCACCACGAGCCCGCGGCGCGCGGCGGCGATCGCGGCCTCGCGGGCGGAGCGGCCGCGGAGGTCGGGCATCAGGCCCGGCTCGTCGTCGGGAGGGACGACGGCCGGGCGCGACGGGCCCTGCGGCCGGTAGGCGGCGGGCACCACCGTCTCCGGCACGGTCGTCACCGCGCGCAGGACGCGGCCCGGGTCGTCGGGGGGGACGGCGAGGAGACGCAGGGCGCTCTCCGCCACGCGGGCGAAGAGCGGGGCCGCGACGTCGCCGCCCTGGTTGCGCGGGCCGCGCGGGGTGTCGAGCGAGGCGAGGACCACGAGGGCGGGGTGCGAGGCCGGCGCCCACCCGACGAACGACGCCACGTGATCCACCATCGAGTAACGTCCCGAGGCGTCCACCTTCTGCGCCGTGCCGGTCTTGCCCGCGACCGCGTAGCCGGCGACGGCCGCCGCCTTCCCGGTGCCCTCGCGCACCACCGTGCGCAGGATTTCGGTGAGGGTGTCCACGGTGTCGGGCTGGAGCACGCGGCGCACGACGAGCGGCTTCCGCTCGAGGACGACCCGCCCTTCGGCGTCCTCGACCCGCCTCACCACGATCGGCTTCATCAGGTAGCCGCCGTTCGCGATCGCGGCGGCGGCCATCGTGATCTGGACCCCGGTGACGCCGACCTCCTGGCCGAACGACAGCGACGGCAGCGAGAGGGCGCTCCAGCGCCCGAGGGGCCGGAGGAGCCCCGCCGACTCGCCGGGAAGATCGACCCCGGTCGCGGCCCCGAAGCCGAAGTCGCGCACGTAGCGAGCGAAGTTGTCGCGGCCGAGCCGCTGCGCGATTCGGATCATCCCGATGTCGCTCGACTTCGCCACCGCCTGGGCGAAGGTGAGCCGGTCGAAGACCGCGTGGTCGTTGATGACGGTGCCGGAGATGTCGATCTTCCCGTTGCCGCAGTCGAGCACCTCGCCGGGCGCCACCACGTTCTCCTGGATCCCGGCGGCGGCGGTGACGATCTTGAAGATGCTGCCCGGCTCGAAGACGTCGGAGACCGCGCGGTTCCTCCACCGCGAGCTCGGGTAGGCGTTGTAGCGGTTCGGGTTGAAGGTCGGGCGGCCCGCCATGGCCAGGATCTCGCCCGAGAACGGCTCGACGACGATCACCATGCCCGAGGCGGCCTGCGTCTCCGCCATCGAGCGCTCGAGCTCGCGCTCGGCCACGTGCTGGATGGCCTCGTCGAGGGCGAGCACGACCGTGGCCCCGTCGGTCGAGGGCCGCTCGGTCTGGGCGACGGGCCGGCGCCGGGCGTCGGTGTGCACCACGACCTTGGCCGCGCGGCCGCGGATGTGGCTCTCGAAGCCGTACTCGATCCCGCCCATGCCGGTGTTGTCGAGGCCCACGTAGCCGAGCACGTGGGCGGCGAGCTCGCGCTGCGGGTAGTACCGGCGGTGCTCGGCGAGGAAGCCGATCCCCTCGAGCTGCAGCTCGCGCACGCGGCGGGCGGTGAGTGGGTCCAGCTTGCGGTCGATCCAGACGAAGGCGGACTTCCTCTGGAGCTTGGCCAGGATCTCCTGCCGGCCCTCGCCGTCGAGAGAGAGCGCGCGGGCGAGGGCGGCGGCGGTGGCGGCGGGATCGGTCACGTCCTGGGGCACCGCGTAGAGGCTCTCCGCGTCCACGGACACGGCGAGGGGCCGGCCCTCGCGATCGAGGATGGGGCCGCGGCGGGGATAGAGGTTGAGGGTGCGCTCGCTCTGCCGCGTGCCCTGCTGCTCGAAGAACTCGCGCCCGAGCACCTGCACGTGCACGAGGCGGATGCCGATCACGAGCGCCCAGAGCGAGATCGAGAGCGCGAGCAGCATCAGCCGCAGGCGCGTCTTCCTCTCGCGGGGGGTGGGCCCCTCCCCGGCCATGGCCGGGGGCACGAGGGGCGGGCGGTCCTTCCTCAGGGCCGCACCTCCGGCAGAGCTCCCGTCCGCGCCTCCCGGCGGGGCGCGCCGTCGCCGGCGACCTTCGCGCCCGGCGGCAGCGGCTTCTCGACCTCGATCACGACCGAGCGCTCCGGGGCGGGAGCGGCGAGGCCGAGATCCTTGGCCGCGATCGCCTCCACGCGGCGCAGGTTCTCGAGCGCGGCCTTCTCGAGGCGGAGCTTGCGGTTCTCCTCGACGAGGCGCTCCTTCTCGCGGTCGAGGAGCGCGCCCGCCTGGCCGGCGCGCCGGATCTCGAGGGCGGGCCAGGCGTAGAGGCCGAGGCCGGCGGCGAGGACGGCCACGAGCAGGATGAGCAGGAAGATCTCGCGCCGCGAGCGTGGGTCCACCTGGCGCACCACGCGCGAGTTGTCGATCGGCTTGCCCAGCCGCACGACGCCCTCGTCCCTCATGCCGCGGCCTCCTCGCGGGCGACGGCGCGCAGGCGCGCGCTGCGGGCGCGCGGGTTCGCCCGGACCTCGGCGTCCCCGGGCCGCACCGGCTTCCTGGTGAGCAGGCGGAACCCCCGCGCGGCGAGGGAGCGGAAGGCCTCCTTCGCCGCCCGGTCCTCGAGGGAGTGGAACGCGATCACGGCCAGGCGGCCACCGGGCTTCAGGCAGCGGGCGGCGCCCTCGAAGGCCTCGCCGAGGCCGTCGAGCTCGCGATTGACGCGGATCCGCAGGGCCTGGAAGGTGCGGGTGGCGGGGTGGAGGCCGGGGCGCCGGCGGGGGGGGGCGGCGCGGCGCACGATGTCGGCGAGCTCGGTGGTGGTCGTGATCCGCTGTCGCTCGCGCGCGAACACGATCGCGCGGGTGATGCGGCGCGACGCGGGCTCCTCGCCGTACTCGTAGAGGAGGTCCGCGAGGTCCTTCTCGCGCATGCGGTTCACGAGGTCGGCCGCGGTCGGGCCCGACCTTCGGTCCATCCGCATGTCGAGCGGGCCCTCGGCCTGGAAGCTGAACCCGCGCCCGGCGTCGTCGAGCTGGACGGACGAGATCCCGAGGTCGAGCAGGATGCCGTCCGCCTTCTCGCCGCCGAGCCGCTCCGGGATCTCGCGGTAGTCGGCCTGCTCGAGCCGCACGCGCTCGCCGAACTCCGCGAGGCGCTCTCTGGCGAGCTCGAGCGTCTCGCCGTCCCGGTCGAGGCCGAGCAGCCGTCCGTCGGGCGCCGTCGCGCGCAGCACGGCCGCGGCGTGGCCGCCCAGGCCCACGGTACCGTCGACGAAGAGCCCTCCCGGCCTCACCGCGACGAGCTCCAGCGTCTCGGCGAGGAGAACGGGGACGTGGCCCGCATCAGATCCCATACTCCGCGAGGAGTCTCCCGTCCTCGTCGGTGAACGGCTCCTTCTTGAACAGCCGTTCCTGCAGCCGCCTCTGGTTCCACACCGCGAGGTGGTTCTGCAGGCCGAGGACGCTCACGTCGCCCGCCATGGCCGCGCTCTCGCGCAGCAGCGGCGGGATCACGACCCGGCCCTGGCGGTCCATCGCGGCCACCTGGCCGAAGAAGTTGACGCGGTCGAGGAAGCGCAGCTTCGAAGGGTGCGTCGAGGGTACGGCCGCGAGGCGGCGCTCGATCTCGAGCCACACCGCCATCGGGTACAGGCGCACGAACTCGCCCGTCACGCTCGTGACGAACAGCTCCTGCCCCCACTGCGACTCGATGAGCGCGCGGAAGCCGTTCGGGACCTTCAGCCGTCCCTTGTCGTCGATGCGCGCCGGATGGTTGCCCCGCAGCATGCCGACACTCGTTTCGTGCGGATTGGTACCCCCGCCGCCCACACCGGGTAGCGGAGGGACCACTCCACTCCACAAATTTCCACAGGGAGTCTAGGCGTGCCCCGGAGGGCTGTCAAGGCGAAACTGAACTAGCCGTTGAGTTTCGCCTGTGGATCGCCGCTCGCGGACGGGGTCTTTGGAGGGGGGGTCGGGAGAGGCGGAACCGTCCCGGTGGGGCTTGGGGTTGCCGGCGGGAGGGGCCACTGGATGTCGAGGGAGACGTCGTCGAGGAGTCGCTCGGACTCCCGGACGAAGGTGTCCCAGCTCTCCGGCGACCACACCTCGAACCGGCTGAGGACGCCGACGACGACCGCATCGCGGCCGAGGCCCGCCGCCGCGCGGAGTGCGGGGGGCAGCAGGATGCGCCCCTGCACGTCGATCTCGCAGTCGGCGGCGCGGCTCGCGAGCAGGCGCGTCAGCGTCTTGACGGGCTTGCTGAACGCGGGCAGGGCCGCGAGCTGCGCCTCGAGCTTCGCCCACTCCGTCGGCGAGTAGGCGGCGAGGCACTGGTCGAGGAGCGTGACCACCACCTGGCCCTCGTCGCCGAGCGACCGGCGGAAGGCCGCGGGGACCGGGAGCCGGCCCTTGGCGTCGATGCGGTGGTGATAAGTCCCTTTGAACACAGCGAGCTGGGAGTATTCCACACTTTCTTCCACTTTTCCACACACGTCATCCCGAGGGCGGTTCCCGGCTGGCGCCCGAGAGATATCTCCGTGGTCCTTCTCCTGGCTCGCTCTCGGGAAAGCACCGGGGCGAGCCCTCTGGAAGGCCTTTCGCCCTTGGCTTCGTAGTCGCAGCGCCTAGGAGAGTAGCCACCCGTAACGGCCAGGTTCTGGCCCGCTTCCTTTGATCTGGGGGGCCCCGGCCCCCCAGACCCCCCAGGGTTACGCGGACGGCGCGGATGGCTGTAGGCTCGCGTGGCCATGGCACGTCTGCCTGCACACCGGGTTGCGGGCCTCTACCTCGCCCGGCGGGTCCGGTTCGGGATGAAGTTCGGGCTGGAAACGATGCGCGCCCTCGTCGCGGAGATGGGCCATCCCGAGCGCGCGTGCCCGTCGCTGCTCGTCGCCGGCACCAACGGCAAGGGCTCGGTCGCCGCCTACTGCGACGCGGCGCTGCGCGCCTCGGGTCTCCGCACCGGGCGCTACACGTCGCCGCACCTCGTGCGCGTGAACGAGCGGATCACGGTCGACGGTCGCGCGATCACCGACCGCGATCTCGGCCGCGCGGTGCGCGCGGTACGGGACGCGGCCGAGCGGCTCGTCCGCCGCGGCATGCTCGAGGCGCACCCGACCTTCTTCGAGGTGCTCACCGCCGCGGCCTTCGCCCACTTCCGCCGCCGGCGCGTGGACGTGGCCGTCCTCGAGGTGGGCCTCGGCGGCCGGCTCGACGCCACGAACGTGGCGGAACCCGTCGCCTCCGCGATCGTCAGCGTCGACTTCGACCACGAGGTGTACCTGGGCCGGACGCTCGCCGCGATCGCCGGCGAGAAGGCGGGCGTGATGCGGGCGGGGCGGCCGACGGTCGTCGGCCCGCTGCCCGC
The DNA here is from genome assembly GCA_041489115.1 of Vicinamibacteria bacterium. GTDB lineage: Bacteria > Acidobacteriota > Vicinamibacteria > Fen-336 > Fen-336 > DATBSL01. Next base: position 10,533 of record JBGPQQ010000059.1, read on the forward strand.
CGAGGCGCGCCGGGCGGTCCTCGCGGGGGCGCGCGAGGCCGGGGCGCGCGTCGTCGAGGCGCGGCACGGGGCGCGCGTCGCCCGCTCGCGCGGGCCGCAGCCGTCGTCGAGCGGCGGCGGTCCGACCGGACGGATCGACCTGCGCACGCCGACCGCTCTCTACGCGGGCCTGCGGCCGCTCGCCGGCGCGCACCAGCGCGACAACCTGCTCGTCGCGATCCGCCTGCTGGAGGAAGCGCGGCGGGAAGGCCTTCCGGTCGACCTGCGGGCGGTGCCCGGGGCCGTGGCCCGCACGCGCTGGCCGGGCCGGCTCGAGCGTGTCCCCGGTGATCCCCCGCTCGTCCTCGACGGCGCCCACAACCCCGCCGGCGCGCGCTCTCTCGCCGCGTACCTCGACGGCGGGCCGCCCTTCGTCCTCGTCTTCGGGGCGATGGCCGACAAGGACGTGCCCGGCCTCGCGCGCGAGCTGTTCTCGCTGGCGCGGGAGATCGTCCTCACGCGGCCGCGCATCTCGCGGGCGGCGGCGCCCGACGAGCTGGCCCGGCGCGCCGGCCGCCTCGCCGGCCGC
>JBGPQQ010000060.1:0-11044 GCA_041489115.1 Vicinamibacteria bacterium
ATCGAGCCCGAGCTGAAGGCGCGCCTCTTCCAGTCGTTCGTGCAGGCGGACGGCTCGGCCAGCCGCCGCTACGGCGGGACGGGCCTGGGGCTCGCGATCTCCAGGCGCCTCGTCTCGCTCATGGGGGGAGCGATCGACGTCCAGAGCCGGCCGGGCCGCGGCAGCACCTTCTGGTTCACCGTGCGCTTCGAGCGGCAGGCCCCGGAGGCGGCGCCGGCTCCCGCTCCGCCCACGCGGCTCGCCGGCCGCCGCGTCCTCGTGGCGGACGACAACGCGACCAACCGGCAGATCCTGAAGCAGCAGCTCGGGTACTGGGGGCTGCGCACGACGACGGTCGAATCCGGCCCGAAGGCCCTCGCCGCGCTCCTCCAGGCGGCGGCGGGGGGGCCCGCCTACGACCTCGCCATCCTCGACATGAAGATGCCGGAGATGGACGGCCTCGCCCTCAGCCGGGCGATCAAGGACGAGCCCTCCCTCGCCGGCGTGAAGCTGGTCCTCCTCACCTCGTTCGGGCAGCGCGGCCACGGGGCGGAGGCCTCGCGGATCGGCATCTCCGCCTACCTCACCAAGCCGGTGGACGAGGCCGACCTCTACGACTGCCTGGTCGAGGTGATGGGCGAGGGGCGAAGGAAGCACGCGCCGCACCTCGTCACTCGCCACAGCCTGCGCGAGCTGCGGCCGCCGGTCGCCGCGCGCGTGCTCGTGGCGGAGGACGACGAGGTCAACCAGAAGGTGGCGGTGCGCATCCTGGAGAAGCTGGGCTACCGGGTCGAGGTGGCGGACGACGGCCGCGAGGCCCTCGAGGCCTGCGCGCGGACGCGCTACGACGCGGTCCTGATGGACGGGCAGATGCCGGGGATGGACGGCTACGAGGCCACGCGGAGGATCCGCGAGCGCGAGGGGGCCGGAGGAGAGCGCCTGCCGATCATCGCCATGACCGCGAGCGCGATGAAGGGCGATCGCGAGAAGTGCCTCGAGGCGGGGATGGACGACTACGTCTCGAAGCCGGTGACGCCGGAGGGCCTCCAGGCCGTGCTGCGGCGCTGGGTGGGCGCGCCCGCCGCGCCCGCCGAGAGGGCCGCCGCGGCCTCGAGGACGGCGGGCGACCTGCTCGACGAGGTGATCGTCGGAAGCCTGATGTCGGTGGACGACGACGGGACGCTGATGGACGAGGTGGTCGCCACCTTCCTCAAGATCGCGCCGGTGCGGCTCGCCGCGATCCGGAAGGCGGCGAAGGACAACCCCGCGCAGCTCGAGCGGGCCGCCCACAGCTTCCTCGGCAGCTGCGGCAACCTCGGCTGCCGGAGGATGGCCGATCTGTGCGCGCGTCTCGAGGTCCTCGGCCGCTCCGGCTCCACCGAGGGCGCTCCCGACCTCGCCCGCGCCCTCGAGGAGGAGTTCGAGGCGGTGAAACCCCACCTCGAGGCGCTGCCCGGGCGCCACCCGAAGCGCCAGGGCGCGGGCGCCGCCCCTTCCGCGTCGTGATCCGCGACGCGCTGCGCGCCGTCCTCGAGGCGATCTTCCGCGTCCTCTTCACCTACGACTGCGTCGGCGAGGAGAAGATTCCGGCCACGGGCGGGGCGGTCATCTGCGCCAACCACCCCTCGTACCTCGACCCCGTCCTGCTCTCGCTGCAGGTGAAGCGGCCCATCCTCTTCATGGCCTGGGACGCCCTCTTCCGGGTGCCGCTCCTCGGCGCGCTGGTGCGCCTCTTCGGGGCCTTTCCCGTGGATACCCGCCTGGGGCACGGCCGCGCCGCCTACGAGTCGGCGAAGGCGCTCGTCCGGGAGGGGAACCTCATCGGGATCTTCCCGGAAGGGAAACGCTCGCGCGCGGGCTGGATGGAGGAGGAGATGCACGCCGGGGCCGCGCGCCTCGCCCTCGAGACGGGAGCGCCCCTGGTGCCGGCCACGATCCGCGGCGCCTTCCGGGCGTGGCCCTACTTCCGCGCCCTGCCGGAGCCGGCGAAGATCCACGTCCGCTACCACGACCCGATCGACCCCGAGCCCTACCGCTCCCTGCCCGGGGACGAGGCGATCGCCGCCCTCCTCGCGGAGCTGCGGCGGCGCGTGGAGACGACGCTCCTGCCCGGGGCGAAGGCCGACCGGAGGATCGAGGCGCTCTATCGGACCCCGGCCCCGTGGCCGCGCTTCTTCGAGGCGGTGCCGGCGCTGGGCCTCGCCCTCCTCGTCTTCTGGAAGACGCGCTCGTTCGCCGCCGTCTGGCCCGCCTACGCGTACGTCGGCTACCTGCTGCTGGACCTGCTCGTCGTCCCGCCGCGGCGGCTGACGAAGTGGGTCCGCAACGGGTCCGCCGCGGCCTTCGTGCTGCTGTACGGCGGCTGGGTGCTGCCGAAGCTGGGCCTGCCGGCCCCGATCGGCAGCGCGGCGCTCCTGGCGGTGCTCGCCGGGGCCGGCTTCCCATACCTGTACGAGCGCGGCCGTCTCGCCCTCGTCTTCGTGCAGGGCCTCGTGGCGGCAGGCCTCCTCGAGGTCGCGGCGCTCCACCTCGTGCCGACTCCCATCGGCGCGCACCTCGCGCTGCCGCTGTTCGGCGCCGCCTTCGCCTGGGAGGAACGCACGGTGTTCTGGCGGTACAGCGCGCCGATCCTCGCCGCCTACGCGTTCGGGATTCCGGCCTGGCTCGGAGGCCGCTTCGAGCTGCTGCCCCACGCCATCGCGGGCCTCCTCGCTTGGGGCCTCGTGCGCATCCTGCCGCGCGGCGGTCCCGGGGGACCGGCGGCCGACGAGGAGCCGGACGAGACGCCGTCCTCGACCCTCGGCCTCCGCGACTGACTACAGGTCTCGCTCGTCGCCACGGTCGGCGCCTCAGGCGATCGGGGCGAGCTCGCCGAGCGGCGGGAACGACGCGGCGGCGTGGGTGATGACCGGGGCCGGCTTCTCGCCGTGGGCGAGGAGCGCGGCGATCTCGTTCACCGCGGGCCCCGCCACGCGGGGCAGCACGACCGTCGCCACGAGCCGCCCGTCGCGCACCATCCTCTGTCCGATCTCGGGCGCCCCGTCGCAGCCGGCCACGGGGATGCGCGCGACGCCGCCCTGGCCCGACTCCGCGGCCGCGGCGTCGAGCGCCTCCAGGGCGCCGCCCGCCATGTGGTCGTTCTGGCAGCAGACGAGGTCGAAGGGGCGCCGGCCGCCCACCGCGAAGCGGAGCCACTCCCGGACGGTGCGCCCCGCGAACGCGGGGTTCCAGTCCCCACCCGCGAGGACGACCTCGAACGGCGCCCCGGCCGTCGCCTCCTGCATCCCGGCGGTGCGCTGGCGGGAGGCGAGGCTGCGCGGGCTGCCCTGGATGTAGAGGACGCGGCGCCCGGCGTGCACGAGCGCGCGCATCTGGCGCCCCTGCACGCGGCCGGTCTCCACCTCGTCGGGGCACACGGTGGAGACGCTCACCGCCGGGAACTCGCGCCGGACGGCGTCCAGGTCGTCCTCGACCGCGTTGAGGAAGACGAAGTGCACGCCGGCCCTCGCCGCCTCGCGCACCACGCGGTCGAGACCGTGGTCGCGCACCGCCATCACTAGGAGCGCCGACGGCCGTCTCTCGGGCGCGACGATCAGCCGGCGCAGCGCGCCGAGGTGCTCGGCCAGGCTCTCGCCGGTGAAGAGCGTCTCGAGCTCGAGCCCGGCCTTCCGCGCCGCGGCCTCCGCGTCGGCCTTCAGGAGCTGCTGGAACTGGTTGGTTTCGTCGACGAGAACGAGCGCGATGCGTCCTAGCAATGGCCCTCCCTGGTTCCCGGGACCAATCTAGCACGCCACGGAGGCCCCGGGAGGGCTTTCGCCGGGAGGCTCAGGCCGTCTGGGGCACCGGCGCGGCGCTCGCCGCCGCCGCCGCCCGCGCCCGCAGCTGCGACGCCCGCGGTGGCGGCGTGTGCTGGTTCGCCTCCTTCAGCACCCGGACGGCGCCGAGCGCGCGGGCGCGGCCGAGCGTCTCGCGGCGCAACGCCCGCTCGACGCCCTTGGGCGCGTCTTTCACCACCGCGAACTCGTCGAGGCAGGCGAGCAGCCCGCCGAGCCCGAGCTGATAGCGCAGCGACAGCGTGGCGAGCCCGACGATGCGGCCCCCTGCCTCCGCCACCCGCACGAGGAAGTGGGGGTCGGTGATCGTCCGGCGGAACGTGCGGGCGAAGGAGACGGGCTCGGGGTAGTAGCCCACGTCCTCGAGGAGCGAGAGCACCGCGACCCCGTCCTGCAGCGATGCCGGCCTCACGTCGACGCTCATCGGTCCCTCCTGTGCCCCCCGGGCCACGGCGGTGTGTCCGCCGGGCCACGGAATCGCGCCGTTTGGCGTGTCTTTCCGGTCGTCGCCGTAAGAGTGCAAGGCGAGGGCCAGCCGTGACTCCTGCTTGCGGGTCCCGCCGGGGTCGCTGCCCACCTGGGCCTCGCCGAGCTCCGGGAAGGCGCGCCCGTGGTCGTCCTCGACGAGCTGCACAAGTACGGACGCTGGAAGATCTTCCTGAAGGGCCTCTTCGACACGTACGGCGACAGGTTGCGGCTTCTCGTCACCGGGAGCTCGCGGCTCGACGTCTACCGGCGCGGGGGCGACAGCCTGATGGGTCGGTACCTGCTGTACAGAATGCATCCCCTGTCGGTGGGGGAGCTGCTACGGCAGGACGTCGCCGCGCAGCCGGTGCGGAAGCCGGCGCCTCTGGCCGACGACGCCCTCGAGGCGCTGCTCACGCACGGAGGCTACCCGGAACCGTTTCTCACGCGCGATCGCCGATTCACCACCCGCTGGCACCGCCTGCGCACGTAGCAGGTGCTGCGAGAGGAGGTGCGCGACGTCACCCGGATCCACGAGCTCAGCCAAATCGAACACCTCGGTCTCATCCTGGCCGAGCGCTCGGGGAGCGCCCTGGTGCTGAGCAACCTCGCCGCCGAGGTGCAGGTTTCCGTGGACACCCTGCGCCGCTGGGTGGAGACGCTCACAGCCCTGCACTGGTCGTCGTGCCAGTTCGCACGCTGCTGTCCCAGCTCCCGTAGCGGCCGCAGTCCCTAGCCGGCGGCCGCCATCCCCTCCGTCTCGGGCCCGCGACGGCGGTCGTCGATCCGGGCCCGGAGCAGGCTCTCGAGCCAGACGAGCGACACCGGCTTATGCAGAAACGCATCGACGCCGAGGCGGGCGGCCGCCTCCGCGCGGTCGGGCAGGCCGTAGGCGGTGAGGACGACGACCGGCGGGGCCTGGCGCTGGTTGCGCACGTACGCGGCGATGGCGAGCCCCTCGGACCCCACCCCCGGCGTCAGGCAGACGTCCGCGATGACCGCGTCGAACGTGTTCCCGGCGAGTCGCTCGGCCGCTTCCTGCAGGCTGGCCGCGCTCTGGACCTCGAACCCCGCCCCGGCGAAGTGGGACTGGTAGATCCGCCTCACGCTGTCGTCGTCGTCGACCACCAGGAGCCGTTCACACACGCCGGCCTGGAATGCAAACCCAATGCCCGCGCGGCGGCCATTGAGAATCAACGACTTGCGGTCGTTCTCGCCCGCGTTGTCCGACCAGCGGTCGGCGGGGAAGCGGACAGTGACAGGACCGCCGCCCGCTGTGTCAGACTGTCAGAACGTCTACCGGACAGGGAGGAACGGCCATGGCGATGAGCCGCGAGGAGCGTGAGGCGCTCGTCGAGCAGTACGCGCGGGGCCCGGGGCGGATCCGGGAAGCGCTTGCCCGGGTGCCCAGGGAGGCGCTCCAGTGGCGCCCCGAGCCGGGGAAGTGGAGCGCCCACGAAGTGGTGGTCCACTGCGCCGACTCCGAGACGAACGCGGCCCTGCGCATTCGCTACCTGGTCGCGGAGAAGGAGCCCCTGATCGTCGCCTACGACCAGGACGCCTGGGCCCGCCTCTTCGACTATCACGCGCAGCCGCTCGAGGAGTCGCTCGCCGCGGCGTCCGCCGCGCGCGCGAGGACGGTACCGCTCCTCCGCGCGATGACCGAGGCCGACTGGAAGAAGGAAGGCCGGCACACCGAGTCCGGTCCCTACACGGCCGAGGACTGGCTCCGCATCTACGTGGCCCACCTCGAGGGCCACGCCAGGCAGATCGAACGGAACGTGGAGGCATGGAAGGCGAGATCGTCGTCACGCTGACCGGGATCGACCGGTCGGGTGCGGCCGTGGCCAGCGTGGGCGACGAGCGGCTCGTCGTGCCTGGCGGGATCCCGGGCGAGCGGGTGCGGGTGCGGCGCCTGCGGCCGGTGGGGCGACTCGCCCCCGACCGAAGCGCCCGTCGGGGGAGCGTCCTCGCCGAGATCGTCGCGGTCGAGGAAGCGTCGCCCAACCGCATCGTGCCACGCTGCCGCCACGCCGCCGCCTGCGGTGGCTGCGCCTGGCAGCACATCGCCTACCCGGAGCAGCTGCGGCGGAAGGCGGCGGCGCTCGAGGTGCTGCTGCGCAAGGCGATGGGCGACGGCGCACCGCGCGTCTCGCCGGCGATCGGGATGCCGGTGGGCGGCGACGGCATGCCGTGGCGCTTCCGCCAGAAGGCCGCCTTCGTGTTCGGCCGCGGCCCGGAAGGCCTCGTCATGGGCCACTTCGCCCGCGGTACGAACGACGTGGTGCCGGTCGAGGAGTGCCCCGTCCACGCCGGGCGCGCCAACCGCATCGCCTTTGCCCTGCGGGACGCGCTCGCCGGCGCGGGGATCCCCGCGGCCGGCGTCGGCACGGAGGGCCTCGCGCGGCACGTGGTCGTGCGCACGCGCCGCGACGAGAAGGACGCGGTCGCGAGGCTCGTCGCCACGCGCGACGACCCGGCCCTCCAGGCGCCGATGCGCGCCGTCCTGGACGGGCCCGAGAAACCGGAGGGCCTCGTCCTCAACCTGCACGACCGGCCGGGGCCGTACCTCGTCGGTCGCGAGTCGAAGCGGGTCGCGGGGCCGGGACACGTCCGGGAAGAGGCGCTCGGGCCCGCCTTCCTCGTCTCGCCCACGTCTTTCTTCCAGACGAACGTGGCGGCCGCCGCCACGCTCGTCCGGCTGGTCATCGAGGCGCTGCCGGGGGAGAGTGGCCTGTGCGTCCTCGACCTCTACAGCGGCAGCGGCCTCTTCGCCCTGCCCATCGCCCTTCGCGGCCACGCGGTCACCGCGGTCGAGGAGAGCCGCAAGACCACGCGGGACGCCGAGCTCAACCGGCGCCAGAACGGCGTGAGCGAGGACCGGCTGAAGCTCGTGTGCGCCTCTGTGGAGCAGGCGCTGCCGCGCCTCACGGCGGGGGCTTTCGACGCCGTCGTGCTCGACCCGCCGCGCGAGGGCTGCCCGCCCGAGGTCGTCCGGGAGGTCTTCGGGCGGCTTCGACCGGCCCGAGGCATCCTCGTCTCCTGCAACCCCGAGGCCCTCGCCCGCGAGCTGCCGCTCGCCGTCGAGGCCGGCTACCGCGTCCTGCGGGTCCAGCCCCTGGACATGTTCCCCCACACGCCGCACGTCGAGGCGGTCGCCGTGCTCGTGCGCGCTGGTCCCCCATTCCGGCCCGCCGCGCAGCCTGGACGTGCCGGCGCCTCCCGAGCACCGCGGGCAGCAGGCGGAAAGCGTCGAGCTTCGCCCGCAGGACCGGCCGGAGGAGCCCGCGGGCGGCGAAGTGGACGAGGCTCACCACGCTGAGCGCGAGGTGGTGGGGCAGGTAGGCGGACCGCCATCGGTTTCGTCAGGCTTCTTCCTGGTTTCGCCTACCTTTCGCCCGGGATGGCCGACCGGATGAACGAGGACCTTGCTTTCAGCGACGGCCCGGCCCGCCGCGACTTTGGCTATGCTCCGCGAGGTTTCGTTTTCCCGGAGGATCCGCCCCGCCCGTGATCCCGTTCCTGGTGGCCGCCCTCGTCGTGCTCGCCGCCACCCCGCTCGCGCGGGAGGCGGGTCGGCGGATGGGGCTCGTCGACGTGCCGGGGATGCGATCGTCGCACGTGAGGCCCACGCCCCGCGCCGGCGGGTTGGCGATCCTGGCCGGCATAGCCGCCGCGCTGTGGCTGTCGTGGTCCCCGGCCACCGTGGCACGGGCGAACCTCACCGCCCTCCTCGCCGGTGGGATCCTGGTGGCCGCGGTCGGGCTCTTCGACGATTGCTTCGGCCTTTCGTCCGGGGCGAAGCTCGCCAGCCAGATCGTCGCCGCCGCCCTGCTCGTCTCGCAGACCGGTGGGATCGAGCGCCTCCCCCTGCCCCCGCCCGCCGACGTGCCGCTCGGGCCTTTCGGCGTGGCGCTCGCGGTCCTGTGGGTGGTGGCCGTCATGAACTTCTACAACTTCATGGACGGCATCGACGGCCTCGCCGCCGTGCAGGGGTTCGTCACCGCCGGAACCCTGGGCGCGCTGCTCTGGCACGACGACCCCCGGCCGCCGCCCTCGCCGCCGCCGTGGGCGGTGCCTGCGCGGCGTTCCTCGCCTACAACTGGTCGCCGGCGTCGGCGTTCCTGGGAGACGCGGGCAGCGCGGTGGTAGGGTTCGCTTTCGCGGCCCTGCCTCTGCTGGCCCCGGCGGGGAAGCACCCGGAGGCCGTGGTCGTGGCGGGCACGAGCCTCTTCCTCTTCCTGGCGGACGCGGCGACATGTGTCCTCGCGCGGATGGCGCGGGGCGAACGATGGGACGAGCCGCACCGGCAGCACGTGTACCAGAGGCTCGTCGACGCCGGGACGAGCCCGGCGCGGGTGGCCGCCGCGGCGGGTGCGGGGGCCGTGGTCCTGTCCGCGACCGCCCTCGCGGCGCGGGGAAGCGGTGCGGCCGCCTGGGCGGGCCTCGCCCTCGGGGTCGGGCTGTTCGCGTGGGCCCGGAACGTGGCCGTCCGCCTCGAGCGCCGGACCGCGCCTCTCCCGACGGGAGCGGGAGTGTCCGTTCTCGCCGACGAGCCTCCGGCGAGGCGCCGGCCGCGACGGATCGCCGAGATCGTGCTCCGGGTGCGGCCCCCGGTCCGTCCTCTTCACCGCCGCCCTCTACTTCGTGCAGAGGGCCGCGGAGGACATCTCGCTCGGGCCCCCGCTCTCGGTGATCGCGATCGAGATGCTCCTCACCGCCTCGCTCGTGGGGCTCTGGCGGTTCTCCTTCCGCATCCTCGAGGCGTGGGGGCTGAGCCCGTTCCGGCTGCGGGCCGGGGACCGGGTCCGCACCGTCATCGTCGGCGCCGGGAGCGCGGGCGATCTGCTCCTGCGCGACCTGATCCGCTCCGACGAGCACGACTACCACGTCCTCGGGTTCGTGGACGACCTGCCCACGAAGCGCGGGGCGATGATCGGCGGGCGGCAGGTGCTGGGCTCCCTCGACGATCTTCCCGTCATCTGCCGGCGCTGGCGGGTCGAGCAGATCCTGTTCGCGATCCCGCGTCTCGCCCCGGCCCGGCTGCGGCAGGTACTCGGCTCCACCTGCTGTCGCGGGCCCTGCGGGGCAGCCACCCGCACGTACGGGTGGTGCCGGAGGCCGTGGACATCCAGGACGCCGCCCGGGTGTCGCAGAACGTGCTCGGCTGCGCCAACGTCCTGCGGATGGCCGAGGAGATCTCGGCCGAGCGCTTCGTCCTCGTCTCCACGGACAAGGCGGTCAACCCTTCGAGCGTGATGGGAGCGACGAAGCACGTGGCGGAGCTCCTCGTCCGCCACCGAAACCGTGCCGGGGCGACGCGCGCGACGGTGGTGCGGTTCGGCAACGTCCTCGACAGCGCCGGCAGCGTCGTGCCCATCTTCAGGCAGCAGATCGCGCGTGGCGGGCCGGTGACGGTCACCCATCCCGACTGCCTGCGGTTCGTGATGACCCTCCGCGAGGCGGTCGGCCTGACCCTGCTCGCCGGCCTCGGGGCGGAGGGGGAGCTGTTCGTCCTGGAGATGGGCGAGCCGATCCGCATCCTGGACCTCGCCCGCCTGATGATCACGATGAGCGGCCGCGTCCCGGAGCGCGATGTGCCCATCGAGTTCACGGGCCTGCGCCCGGGCGAGAAGCTCCGCGAGGAGCTGATGAGCGAGCAGGAGGCGAAGAGCGCCCAGCGAGTGAGCGACGGCGTTCTCCGCGTGGAGGGGCCGTCGCCCCCGGCCGATCTCGACGCGCGGCTCGGGGCTCTGGCCGCCGCGGCCGCAAGCGGCGACCGGCGCCGCGTGGTGGTGCTGCTCTCCGAGACCGTGCTCGGGTACGAGCCGGCGGGCCTTCGGCTCGTCGAGACGGACTCGGCCGCGGCCGCGCGCGGCGCCTAGTCGGGCGTCGGCCCGGCCGGGCGGAGCGCGAACGCGTCGAGGCGAAACCCGCTGCCCGGCGCCTCGCCGAGCGCGCGGGCGTCCGCCGGGCTCAGCTGCCAGGCGCTGGTGAGGGCGATCTCGTTGAGCCCCTCCACCCAGAACACGCGGGGGACGACCACGACGTGCTCGGCCGTCGCCGCGCGGAGATCGAGGCGCCGGACGAGCTTGCCGTTCACGTACACGTCGATGGTCTGCAGGGCACCGCTCGGGCTCTGGCTCCCGGCGGCGCCGAACACGAGGATGCGCGGCTCCGGCGCCGTCAAGGTCACGAGCAGGGTGGAACGGGGCCCGATCGACCAGCGGAAGCGGCTTCCGCCCGCGTCACCGGCCGGACGTGACCAGCCGCGACCCAGCACCACCTCGTCCTCGACCGAGCCGATCCGCACCTCCCAGGACGGTCGGGGAACGCGGCCGAACAGCGTGTCGAACCTCTCCTGTCCCACGTCGTGCCGCCACGCGAACCACCACGGCGCCGGCCACGAGAAGGGGTGCCCCAGGGACTCGTAGAGACCGGCGATCGCGCTGCCCGCCGTGGCGACGAAGGAGCTGGCGTCGCCCCGCGGGATCGCTCCCGTCCGCACCTGGTCCAGCCCGCCCACCACTCCCGGTTGCTCGCGAGGAGGAGGATGCCGAAGCCGAGACAGCCGAGGAGGGGAAGCGCGGTCCGGGGCTCCCGCCGGGCGAGGCCGAAGAGACCGACCACGCTGACGAGCTCGAGTGGCGTCCACGCGAAGAGGCCGCCGTTGGACGAGAGGAGGACCTCGGCCACGTGGGGATGTCGCCACTCGCTGAGGAACACGCTTCCCACCGTCGCGGGGCTGACGAGGAAGAAGTCGGGCG
>JBGPQQ010000061.1:0-10964 GCA_041489115.1 Vicinamibacteria bacterium
GGCTTCGCCTCGACGCGAGCGGGTTCGGGCGCACCGGGGCTCACGGCTCTCTGCGGCGTCGCCGCCGGGGGAGCCTCCGGCACGAACGCCGCCGGCACTGCGGAAGCGGGAGGCGGTGGCGCGGCGGCCGCGATCTTGGGGGGCAGCGGCGCGCGTTCCGGAGGCCGCGGCGGCTCGAGCGGGGGAAGGTCGACGGTGGGCGCCGACGGCGCGGGCTCCGCCGGGAGCGGCTCCGCCTCGACGAACACCGCGTCCCCGGCGCCCGGCGCCACCGCCTCTTCGGCGACGAAGAAAACGTCGGCGGGCGGCGGCGCGGGCGGGGCGACGCCCGCGGGCGGCTCCGTCTCGGCGATGGCCCAGTCGTCCGCGACGGTCTCCGCGACGAGGGCCTCGGGCGTCAGGGCATGGGCCTTCGCGACCGGCTGAGCCGGGACGGGCGGCGCCCCCGCGGCGGCCTGCCCCTGCTCCTCGACGAGAGGCTCTTCGACGGCGGGAGCCGGCTTCGGCGGCGGGACGAAGCGCTCGCCCTGGCCTTCGCCGACGAAGAACGGGTCGTCTTCGGCGCTCGCCCCGGGGGGGGGAGCCGGAGCGACGGGCGCGGCCGCTCCCTCCGCGGACGCGGCCGGCGGCAGCACCTCGACCCACGGCTCGAAGTGGCACTGGATGCACACGCTGTCGGGCTGCTGCGGGGGCCCGAGCCACAGCACGTCGCCGGCGCCGATCGGGGCCTGCCCCTCGACCTGGGTCGTGTTCACGTAGAGGCCGCGCGGCGCGTGGGTGTCGTGGACGACCGACTGGTCGAGGTCCGCCCAGACCTTGGCGTGGATGGGGCTGACGCCCGGGCGGTCCACGACCAGGTGGCAGTCGGGATCGGAGCCGATCAGGATCTCGGTGACGACCTCGTTGGGGTCGTGGCGGCGGCCGTGGAGGGGGCCCCCGAGCACGGAGAGCGAAACGAGGCGCAGCTTCTCGTTGGCCATGGGTGGGTAGATTCTAGGAACCGGCCTCACCGCCGGTCAAGGTATACTCGTCATGTCGCCGCCGTGCGGGCGGTCGCTCGAGGAACACCATGAGCCACTCGGCCGTCATTTCTCTCATCGTCGCCGGCGTGCTGGGCGCGCTGGCCGCAGTCGCCGTCGCGTTCCTCGCCTGGCGCGACCCCGAGGCGTCGAAGCGCCGCGTCGAGGCGCTCTTCCGCCGCCCCCCCCGGCCGCCGAAGACGCCCGGCCAAGACCACTACTACCGGCCCTACTGGTCCTGAGCCGGCGCCTGATCCATTAGATCTATTCCCCCCGGTCTCCCCGGGGTCCAGATTGGGTCCGAGAGTCGTTTCACCCGCAAGGAGGTCGCACCATGCTCGTCGAGAGAGCGCGGCGCCTCCTCGAGACCGACGGCGTCGCGTTCGAGACCCTTCCCCACCGCGAGGCCTACACGGCCCAGGGGGTCGCGGCCGCCACACACGTCTCGGGCTGGATGCTCGCGAAGGTTCTGGTCGTCCGGGCCCCCGGCGAGGGGCCGGTGATGGTGGTGCTGCCCGCCTCCTGCCGGCTCGACCTCGCCACGCTGGCCCGGGTCCTCGGAAAGCCGAGCGTCTCCCTGGTGGCGGAGAGCGAGATGAAGGAGCTCTTCCCCGACTGCGAGACCGGGGCGATGCCCCCGTTCGGCCAGCTGTACGGCCTGCCGGTCTGGGTGGACGCGTGCTTCCCGAAGGCCGGGGAGTTCGCCTTCCAGGCCGGCAACCACCACGAGGTCGTCCGCATGCGATACGCGGAGTACGAGCGGCTCGCGCGGCCCGTGGTGGCGGAGTTCTGCCGCCACTGACGGCCCACGGGCCTCCACCTTCACCAGGCCGAGGTCGAGCTCGCCTACGTGACGGAGGCTGTCGAGTTGATGGCCCCCGCGGCGCCCACGTTGTCGAAGTCCATGACGGCGATGGGCCCCACCACTCCCTTCACGGCGAGGCCGGCCGCGCGGCGAACGAGTCGAGTCATCGGCATCCTCCTGCAGCCCGTCGCGCTCATCGGGTCGACAGCGCGGAAGGGGCCGGCACCGCCGTCCGGCTCAGGCCGCGAGCACGCCGAGGCTCCGGCCGACCTTCGTGAACGCGGCCACCGCCCGGTCGATGTGCTCCGGGCGGTGCGCCGCCGACAGCTGGACGCGGATGCGCGAGAGGCCCTTCGGCACCACCGGGAAGAAGAAGCCCTTCACGTAGATCCCCTCCTCGAGCAGCGCCCGCGCGAAGCGCTGGGCGAGCGGGGCGTCGTCGGGGGCGAAGCGCGAGAACATGATCGGCACGATCGGGTGGACGCCCGGCTTGATCTCGAACCCCGCCGCGGTCATCCGCTCGCGGAAGGCCTTCGTGTTCGCCTCGAGCCGGTCGCGGAGCTCGGTGCTGGCGGTGAGCAGCTCGAGCGCCCGCAGGGTCGCGCCGACCACGGCGGGGGCGAGCGAGTTCGAGAAGAGGTACGGGCGGCTGCGCTGGCGCAGCATGCCGATCACCTCCTTCGAGCCTGCCGTGCAGCCGCCGAGCGCCCCGCCGAGGGCCTTGCCGAAGGTGGTCGTGATGATGTCCACGCGGCCTCCGACCCCGTGGTGCTCCCACGTCCCCCGCCCCGTCTTTCCCATGAAGCCGGTGGCGTGGCTGTCGTCCACCATCAGCGTGGCGCGGTGCCCCTCGGCCAGGTCGCAGATCCGCGGCAGCGGCGCGACCGTCCCGTCCATCGAGAAGACGCCATCGGTCACGATCATCCGAAAGCGGCAGGACCGCGCCTCCACGAGCTTCGCCTCGAGGTCGGCCATGTCGGCGTTCGCGTAGACGTAGCGCTTCGCCTTGCACAGGCGGACGCCGTCGATGATCGAGGCGTGGTTGAGCTGGTCGGTGACGATCCCGTCGTCCGCGCCGAGCAGCGGCTCGAAGACGCCGCCGTTCGCGTCGAAGCAGGCGGCGTAGAGGATGGCGTCCTCCATGCCGAGGAAGGCGGCGATCCGCTTCTCGAGCTCGAGGTGCAGCCCCTGCGTGCCGCAGATGAAGCGCACGCTCGACATCCCGTAGCCCCACTCGTCGAGCGCGCGGTGGGCGGCCTTCAGGAGCTCGGGGTGGCTGGAAAGGCCGAGGTAGTTGTTCGCGCAGAAGTTGAGAACGGGCGCGGCGCGCCCCTCCACGCGGATCTCCGGCCCCTGCTCGCCGAGGATCGGCCACTCCTCCTTGAAGAGGCCCTGCTCGCGGATCTGCTTCAGCTCGCCCGCGAGGAACTCGCGGAACGTCGGGTCCATACGCTGCCTCCTACTTGCGGGCCGTCGCCATCGCGGCGCCGCTACGGAGGGCGGCGACACGGTCCGAGGGCCCGAAGACCACGAGGCGGTCGCCCGCCGCGAACCGCAGGGCCGCGTCGGGCAGCAGCAGGCCAGCCGAACCACGGCGGACCAGCAGGAGCGCGAGGGCGAACCTCTCGCGGAAGCGCGACTCGCCGAACGTGCGCCCGTCGAGGTCGGGTGGGAGCGGCACCTCGTCCACGAGCGAGTGAACGGCCGGCTCCACGGAGCCCGCCGGCCGCCGTCCGCCGCCGCGCTGCAGGAGCTCGAGCGAGTAGACGGAGAGGATGTCGCGCTTCGAGATGGTGCCGACCAGGCGGCGGGAGTCGGCGTCGGCGAGGACCGGCAGCCGCTCGCACTCCTGCGCGGCGAACCGTTCCAGGACGCGGGGCAGGGCTTCCTCGGGGACCGTGGCCTCGAACCGCGGGCGCACCACGTCCCGGGCGACGACCGCTCCCGGGTTCTCGGCGCCGCGCAGGGCCTCGTTCACGTCGTGGAGGTTCGCGGCCCCCACGAAGCGGCCCTCCGCGTCGACCACGTAGAGGTGGTTGCGCCGCGAGGCGACGAAGGCGTCGAGGAGGCGCGGGAGCGGCAGGTCGGGCGGCACGGTCACCTGCTCCTCCCGCGCGAGGTCGGCGACGCGGAGGACGTCGATCGCGCCCCCGCCTTCCGGCTCCCCCGCCTTGCGCTGCAGCGCCTCGGTGTAGACGGAGTTCGCGCTGAGCCGCGTGGCGACCAGGCTGGCCACGGCCGAGCCGAGCAGGAGGGGCACCACGATCCCGTAGTCGAGGGTCATCTCGAACACCATCACCACCGCGGTCAGGGGCGCGTGCGTCGTCCCGGCGAGGAGGAACCCCATGCCGGCCAGCGCGTAGGCGCCCGGCTCGGCGCCGAGCGCCGGGAAGAGCGCCCGCACGCCCGCGCCGAAGGCGTGTCCAAGCATCGCCCCGATGAAGAGGGTGGGCGTGAAGACGCCGCCCACCGTCCCCGACCCGACGGCCAGGGGGGTAACGACGAGCCGGAGGGCGAGGAGCGCCAGGACGTGCTCGGCGCCCCAGGGGCGGCCGAAGAGCGCGCCGATCGCCTCGCGTCCGTTCCCCACGATCTCCGGGTAGCGCAGCGTGACGAGGCCGAGGACGAGACCGGCGGTGGCCATGGCCACCGGGCGCGGCAGGCGCAGGCGGGAGTAGAGGCTCGCGCTCGCGCGGAGGGCGAAGAGGAAGGCGGCCGCCACCACGCCGCCGAGGACGCCGAGCGCGGCGTAGAGACCGATCTCCCAGGGACCGGAGAGCGCGAGGGCGGGCACGTGGAACACCGGGTCGTGTCCGAACGCGGCCCAGGTCAGGAGCGTGGCCACCGCGGACGAGACCGCGAGAGGGGCGAACGCCTCGAGGGAGAAGCTGCCGAAGATGATCTCCATCGTGAAGAGGGCTGCTCCGATGGGCGTGTTGTAGGCGCAGGCGAGACCGGCGGCGACGCCGCACCCCACGAGGACGCGCCGCTCGCGCGCCGGAACCCCGAGGTGCTGCCCGAGACTCGACGCGGTCGCCGCCGCGACGAGGACGATGGGCCCTTCGCGGCCGACCGCCCCCGCCGAGGCCTGGGTCACGATCGACGAGGCGGCCCGGACGAGAGCGGAGCGCAGGGGCAGGACGCCGTTGCGCAGGACCACGGCCTCGAGGATGTCCCAGCCCCGCGCGCCCCCCGTCCAGCGGAGCCCCAGGGCGAGCACCAGTCCTGCCAGGAGGCCGCCCACGGCGGGGATCGTCAGGCGCGCCGCCGGCGAGGCCAGGGCCACGCCCTGCACGAGGTCGAGCCCCGGCCACAGGAGGTGCGGGGCCTCGGTCGCCGCCCAGCGCAGCAGGAGCCCGGCGCCGCCGCCCAGCAGGCCGACGGCGAGGGCCCGCACCAGGAGGGCCGCCGGCTCCGCGCCCCTGGGCGTCAGCGCCGCGCTTATGGCACCCGCCCGCATCGCGTCTCCCTGCGCACGGGATCAGGCCCCGAGCGGCGTCCACCCGGGATGCCGGTAGGCCACTCGCCCCGGCTTGAGAGGCCGCAGCAGCCAGTAGGGCCGTCGCGTCCCGTCGGGCGAGTGCAGGATCGCGGGCCGGGCGCGAGAGAGCCAGATTCGCGAGGTGTCGGGGTCGGCGGAGGCGAAGGGAAGGACGTCCTTCTCGCGGCGGAGCGTCCACGAGGTGCCCTCGTGCCTCAGGCTCACCGTCGCCATCATCTGCCGCTGGCCGTCGCCTTCGAGCTTCCAGCGCCCCATGTGGTGGCTGCACGCCACGACGCCGGGGTGGATGGCCGTCACCTCGAGCTGGTTGCCCGGGGCCATCGTGTCCAACTCCTTCTTCGCCTTCACGATCGGGATGGGGTACCTCGCTCCCCTCACGTCGAGCTTCTTGAGGGCCATCGCGGTCTCTCCTTGCCGGTGGGCGACGCTTGAGGCCTGCGGACGGGATTCTACGCCCCCGCCGCCTTCATCGCGGCCTACTCCTACGGCGGCGGCGTGCGCGTGGGCTACCTCGGCGAGCGGTCGAAGTACTTCTCGGTCGGGGCGTCGTACCAGACGAAGATCTGGATGAGCAAGTTCGACGACTATGCCGGCCTCTTCGCGGAGCAGGGCGGCGAGATCCCGGAGACGGAGACGGTCGTCCTCGGCCGCTCGCGGGGTGGCGGGCTGGCCGTCTCGGCAGGACTCCAGCTCAGTGCAGGTGCGCGCCGCCCTCCGCCCGAGCCGCCGCCGTGTCCGCCTCGAGGTCGAGCGGGGGCGGCTCGTCCTGGATCAGGTACTCGAACTCGTCGCGGAACTGCTGCAGGTGGATCCCGCAGGTGGCCGCGAACTTCGCGAGCTCGTGCGGGTCCTCGAAGTCGTCGCGGCGGAGCCGGATCATGTAGCGCCGGGCGATCGCGTATCGGGTCGAGCGCGTGTCGACGAGGCGGATCTTCGCCTTGCCCGTCTTCGGGTCGAGCATGTCCGTGAACGGCACCGGCACGAAGTGCCCGCCCTGCAGCGACACCATGGCCGCGTTGCCACCCGAGAGCAGGTACTTGGTGGCGCAGTACCCGAGGTCGCGCGTGTACTCCATGTCGTAGGGGATCGGGTCGGCGCAGCGCAGCTCGTAGCCGATGTTCTTGGCCACGATCGTGGTCTTGATGTTGAACTGCTTGAGCCGAGTCAGCACCTGGGCCTTCAGGATCTCGCCGATATTCACCTCGGCGATGCGCACGTTGCCGTGGGCGTCGCGCTCGACGTCCTCGAGCTGCGCGAGGTCCTCCGGCGGGATGTCGAGGACGAGGCCCTCGGCCAGGATCGCGACCCCGTCGCGCCGGCCGTAGGAGAGCCGCTTCAGGATCGAGCCGACGAGGATGTCGACGAGCGACTTCAGGCGGACGTGGCCCTCGCCGAACTCCTCGGGGATCATCGTGAGGGTCGCTCCCGCGGCCTTGCCGATGCCGAGGGCGAGGTGGCCGGCCTTCCGGCCCATCGCGATCACGAAGTACCACCGCGAGGTGGTCTTCGCGTCCACCATCAGGTTCTTCACGATGTCGACGCCGATGTGGCGCGCGGTCTGGAAGCCGAAGGTGTCGACGTAGGCGGGCAGGTCGAGGTCGTTGTCGATCGTCTTGGGGACGTGGACCACCTGGATCCGGCCCTGGGCCTTCTCCTCGAGCTTCATGGCTGAGAACGCGGTGTCGTCGCCACCGATCGTGATGAGCTGCGAGACGTTCAGCCGCAGGAGCGAGATGACGGTGTTCTCGAGGTGCTCCGGGTTCTTCGTGGGGTTCGCGCGGGAGATCCCGATGTGCGACCCGCCGCGGAAGTGGATGCGGCTCACCTCGTCGATGGTCAGCGGGCGGACGTGGTCCACGTTGCCCTGCATGATCCACTCGAAGCCGTCGCGGATCCCGAGGACCTCGACCCCCTCGAGAACCCCGCGGATCGTGGCGGCGCCGATGACACTGTTGATGCCGGGGGCGGGGCCGCCCCCCACGAGAATCGCCAGTCTCTTCTGATGGCTCACGGGCACACCTCGGAATCAAGGAACGAGTAAACCGGGCAAGTATAGCGCCCCGCCCGGAAGGGGCACCCGGCCGTTTGATCCATCCGGGGGGCCGCCCGGGCCCGCGCCCTGCTATCCTCGGGGCGGCATGTCGCACGGGCACCACGGCCACCACCCCCACGCCAGCCGGCGCCGGCTCGCCCTCGTCCTGGGGCTGACCTCCGCCTACCTGGCGGTCGAGGTGGTGGCGGGCCTCCTGACCGGCAGCCTTTCGCTCCTGGCCGACGCCGGCCATATGCTGACGGACGTGGCCGGCCTCGTCCTGGCCCTGGCGGCCATGAAGTTCGCCGAGCGCCGCCCGTCGCCCCGGAGGACCTACGGGTACCACCGGGTCGAGATCCTGGCCGCGCTCACGAACGCCCTGGTCCTGGCCGCGGTGGCCGGCTACATCCTCGCCGAGGCCTGGGAGCGCTTCCGCACCCCGCACCCCGTCGCGGGCGTGCCGGTGCTCGCGGTCGCGACCGTCGGCCTGCTCGTCAACCTGGTCGGCGCGTTCCTCCTCCGCGACGGCTCGCGGGCGAGCCTCAACGTGCGCGGGGCCTACAACGAGGTCCTGGCTGACGCGCTTTCCTCGGTCGGCGTGATTGCCGGGGCGGCGGTGATCACCGCCACCGGCTGGCTCTGGGTGGATCCTCTCGTCGCGGTGGCGATCGCGCTCTTCGTGCTGCCCCGCACCTGGGCGCTGCTGCGGGAGGCCGTGCACGTCCTGCTCGAGGGGACGCCCCCCGAGGTGGACATCGGCGCGCTGCGGACCGCCATGGAGGGGGTGCCCGGCGTGAAGGCCGTGCACGACCTCCACGTGTGGACCCTCACCTCGGGCATCCACGCGCTCTCCGCCCACGCCGTGCTGCAGGAGGGTGCGGCGCACGGCGCGGTGCTGGGGGCGCTCCGGGCACAGGTGACCTCAGGCTTCCCCATCAGCCACGTCACCGTGCAGCTCGAGGAGCGCTGCTGCGGCGAGCACGCCCACGCATGACACCCGAGCGCGCTCCAGTCGAGCGAGAGCGCGAGGGATTTCGAAGGCCTCGGTGAAGGCGTTCCCCGGGGCCCTCTAGAACCCTCGCGTGCCCGCCCCCTGGGGCACGCTCGGGGGCTACATCTCGTAGAGCTCGGGGTCGTGGGCGGGCGGGAGCATCCGCCGCAGCCGGCCGAGGTTCTTCTTCCCTTCGACCGGGTCCTTCTCCGATCCCTCGCCGCCGAGGAGACCACCGAAGGGGTCTTCCTCGAAGACGTCGCCCATCTCCTCTTCGATCTTCTCGGGGTCTTCCCCGGCCTCCATCCGCTTCAGGGCTTGCTCCATGCCGGTGCCGACGGGCATTCCGGTGGCGGAGAAGAGCTTCCGCATGAGATGGGCGCCCTGCTTCGGGTCGTTCTCGTCGAGCGAGTCCATGTCGCCCGCGAGCGCCTCCATGACCTTCTCGAGACGGGCCTCGTCGATGTCCGGCCCCAGCGGCGTCTCCGGCTTCGGCTCCTCCCTGCGCCCCTTCGAGATCGCGAAGGCGGAGGCCCGCCGGACGAGATCGGCCTGACCGCAGCGAGGGCAGGCGGGGGTCTTCTCGGTGTTCACCGCGCGGGAGAGGAAGCTCAGCACGCGGTGGCAGTGGCGGCAGTAGAACTCGTAGATCGGCATTCCCGTTCGTCCGTGAGTGGTCCGCCGACCATTCTAAGGCACGCCGAGTCGCCCGGCGTTCCGGGGTCTGGAGGGTGCCCCGCGGCCCCCAGGCCCCCGTGATGGCTTACGATCTCGGGATGCGGCGTGTGGTGGTGGGGATCTCGGGGGCGTCGGGCTCGATCTACGGTATCCGGCTGCTCGAGCAGCTGCGGAAGGACCCGGGGACCGAGGTGCATCTCGTGGTGAGCGCCTCCGGCAAGCGGACCCTCGTCGAGGAGACACCGTACACGCTGCGTCAGGTCGAGTCGCTGGCCCACGTCGTCTACGACGACCGCGACGTCGGTGCGTCTCTCGCCAGCGGCTCGTTTCGCACCGCCGGGATGATCGTCGCACCCTGCTCGATCAAGACTCTCGCCGCCCTCGCGAGCTGCCACGCGGACACCCTCATCGCGCGGGCCGGGGACGTCACGCTCAAGGAGGGCCGGCCGCTCCTCGCCCTGGTGCGGGAGACGCCCCTGCACGTCGGGCATCTCCGGCAGATGCTCGCCTTCGCCGAGATGGGCGGGATCGTCTTCCCGCCGGTGCCCGCCTTCTACCAGAAGCCGCAGACGGTGGACGACCTCGTGAACCAGACCGTGGTGCGGGTCCTCGAGCGCATGGGCCTCGCCCACGAGCCGCTCACCGAGTGGACGGGCGGGGGCCGGACCCCCGCCACCGGCTAGACCGCGCGGCGGAGCCGCCTCAGGCCCGCAGCCCCGCCTCCACCTCGTCGCAGGCGGCGTAGAAGCCGGCCTCATCCCCTCCGGTACTCGATGTAGCGCGCGGTCTCGTCGGCCACCGCGCGGCCGAAGAGCGTCTCGACGATGTGCAGCGCGAGGTCCATGCCCGACGCCACCCCCGCGGAGGTCATGACGCCGTCGTCCACGAAGCGCGCCTCGCGGTCGACGGCGACGTCCTTCGCGAGCGAGGTGAGCAGGCCGAAGGACCCCCAGTGGGTCGTGGCACGCCGCCCGTCCAGGAGGCCGGCGCGCGCGAGGAGGAGAGCGCCCGTGCAGACCGACGCGGTGCGCCTCGCCGAGGCGGCGGTCCTCCGGATCCAGTCGATCGTCTCCGCGTCCTGGAGCACCGGCCGGGTGCCGAAGCCCCCCGGCACGAGGAGGAGATCGATGCGCGGCGCGTCGGCGAAGCAGTGGCGCGGGACGAGGACGATGCCCCCGGTCGCGTTGACGGGCTCCGTGGTCTTCGCGACGGTGAAGACGTCGAAGAGCGCGTTGTCCTCGGTGCGGCGCGACTCGACGCCCGGCTCGAGGCGGGCCCGCGTGAGGACCTCGAAGGGCCCGGCCACGTCGAGGAGCGCCACGCCGTCGAAGAGCAGCACGCCGACGTTCCACCTCTCCAAGGCACCCTCCGCGGACACGAGCCTACACCGTTTCCCTGCATCGCGAGGGCCACGGGCTGCGAGCGGAGCGAGATTACTACCGCCAGGTCTCCCGCCCGTCGAAATAGCCCGGGCGTACCGCGGGGTCCGGGAACCTGGCCCGGAAGCGCCTGTAGCGCTCGAGGGCGAGCCGGTAGCGCGCCTCGGGCATGAGGAGCTTCCGGTGCGGGTAGTCGATCAGCCACTTCTCGACCTTCCAGACGTTCCTCGGCGAGAGCCTCCAGTCGTAGGCGCCCAGATCGCGCAGGTCGGCGACCGCGTAGCCCGTGACCCGGCCGGTGAGGTCCACGTAGGCGTCCCGGTAGCTCGCCGCGAGCTGCCGCGGGCTGCGGAAGACCGGCTTGCGGCCGTGCAGGCCGGTGTCGCGCGAGCGGGCGACCGACCCCCAGCGCCCGTCCTGCCGGAACACGAAGAGCACGTGGTCCAGCTTGTCCTGGCTCTCGAAGCTCAGCAGGAGCGGAGGGAAGCCGTGCTGCTCGAGGACGACGGCGGCGGCGAGGGCCGCTTCGAGACAGTGCGCGGTGCCGAGTCGGAAGAC